>JBCBFY010000056.1:0-29971 GCA_038527325.1 Cyanobacteria bacterium J06614_10 | reverse complement strand
GTGGCATCGCGAAAGGTCTGGGTGGTGCGATCGCCCGCTGACTCTAGCACCCAAAGCGGATCGCACCCCAAAAAGCTGTAGCGACCTAGGGTTTCGCCGCCCTCTACAGACTCCAGCAGAAAGCTATAGGGTTGACCGGCACAGACCTTGTACCAAGCCGATACCGGTGTATCGAGGTCGGCAACCCACTCCTGATACACCGGTACAAAGTTGCCTTGCTCAGCCAGTGTGCAGAAGGTTTCAAAGTCTGGAAAGATCATAGGTGCCGTGGTGAGGGAGGTATCGCTAACCGTCTCAATAATATATGGAAATATATGGAGTAGACGTCTCTGAACCAAACGAGCAAGACAAAACCAATAAGACAAAACAAACGGGCAGCTGTAAGAGCTACCCGTTTGTGTGAAGATTCAGATTGTCATTTGAACCTAGACTTCGTAAGGTTCGTTGCCGCTGAATTTGATAGTCGCTGGGTTGGGGTTCTCGCCGATGCGACGCTCTTTTTTGCCAACGTACTCGCGGCCTTCGTTGACCTTCTCAGGGAAGACACCATCTTTCGGGTGGAGGAGGGTGGTCTCACCGCTGGGCAACACGCGATAGATTTTATAGTCGGTGATTTTGGGCTTGAATTTTGTTTTTAGCTGCTTGCCGAGCGCCAAGCACTGCTCCTTACGGGCAAGCTCTAGTAAATTTTCGCCTTCGTTCATGATGGCAACGCCACCAGTAGGCATTTCGAAAACCTGTTCTTTTTCAGAAGTCCAGGTGATTGCGTACTTTTCTTCTACGAATGCTTTGGTGAGAAGACCGCCGGTGCTGCCTCCAAACTTGGGCATTGAGCCAGTTAGTGCCATGGATGATTTCTCTCAACCTTGATGACAAGGATCGTATCATCGTGTCGTGGGCACGTTAACGCGTATTACGAGAAGCGTAATAGTTCTTTAACTGCACTGAAAGCTGTTTATGTTAACGATAGAAACCGCTTGCTCTGTGGTGCTTTGAGGGAGCTCTAATACGGTTAGGCCAGGGTTAGCGGCGGCGGCTTTTGGTTGTTTTGTTGGCTGCTTTGCGGGTCGTTTTTGAGGTGCTGCCTGTAGGGTTAAAACTTTCTGAGGGAGCTTTCAAGCGTTTGGGGCGACGTTTTGAAGTGTCGTAGCGCCCTGTGTTGCTGACAGCAGGCAGGGTGAAATGGATTTGTGTGCCCTGATTTTTGCCTGCTGAGGTGGCCCAAATTCTGCCGTTTAGGCCTTCGATGACCTGCTGACAGATGGCGAGTCCGAGGCCGGTGCCGCCGACGGAACGTCGCAGTGCACCCTCCTCCTGGTAAAACCGTTCGAAAACGGTTTGGAGGCGATCGGCTTCAATGCCGCGGCCAGTATCTGCAACGGTAACTTCTACGGTGTTGTTGCTTTGAGCTCTGGCGCTGATCACGACTTGGCCATTGGCTTCTGTAAATTTGCAGGCGTTGTCCAGCAGTTTGGAGAGCACTTCGACAATCCACTCGCCATCGGCGCGGACAAAGGGCAAGTCGGCGGGAATATCGGTTTCGATGCGGATGGCGGGGGCGGCGTTGGCGGAGTTTTGCCAACGCAAGCTGCTGAGCGCTAGGGCGGTGCATTCCTGGAGGGAGAGCGATTCTAAATTCCACTCGACGCGCTGACTTTCAAGGCGGGAGAGGGTGAGAAAGTCCTGCACGAGTTTGCGCATCCGTTCGGCGTCGGTGAGCGCGGTTTCTAGCATGACCTGCCGGAGGTCGGCGGACATGTCGGGTTCGGTGAGGAGGCTTTCGAGGCAGACCCGGATGGTGGAGAGGGGGGTGCGCAGCTCGTGGCCGGTGATGGCGATCAGATTGCTGCGGGTGCGCTCTAGGTCGGCGAGCTGCTGATTGAAGTCTTCGAGGTGGGCGTAGGCTTCGGCCTGAATGAGGGCGACGCTGAGCTGGTTGGCGATCGCTTCTGTCAGGCTGATTTCGTTGTCGTTCCAGTGGCGGGCTGCGGTGCTGCTGAGGTGTAGCTCTACCATGCCAAGCAAGCGGTTTTTGTGGATGAGCGGCACCAGCAGGCAGCCGCAAATCTGCCACCTGTGGAGCCGGGTCTGGGCAGCGCTTAGGTCCAAGTCGATGGCTGCGTCAACCTGGTTGACATCATCGAGGGCTAGGGTGCTTTTGTGGTGCTTGACCCACTGGTAGAGGGGGTTGTGCTTGAGCGGCCAGGCGAGGCCTTCAAGGGAGTTGATATGGGGCTGGCGGTATTCGTGGTGAATGGTGGCGTCGGCATCTTCGTGGGTGCAGCGATAGATGATGCAGCGGTCGACTTCTAAGACGCTGCCGAGTTCGCTGGCTGCGATCGCAAAAATCTCTGAGGGGTTTAGGGATTTACGAATCGCCGCGGTGATGGAGTTGATGAGGCGGGCTCGCTGTTCTTGGAGGGCGATCGCTCGGTAGGCTTTGAGCTGCCGGTACTGACCGGCCTGCAGATAGGTGATGAGCCGCTGCGCGAAGGGATCTTCGGCGACGGTTTGGGTGCGATGGCTAACGCTGCCGATAAATCTATCTCTGACCTGCTGAATCTTTTTCTTGAGCTTTGGCCGGTAGGCCTGAATCCGGCCCAGTAGCAAGTCGGCGGCCTTCAGACTCACCTGCCGGTCGAGGGTCCAAATGCCTTCAAAACGGCGCGTTTGGTCGAGATGCGCCGCGACTTGGTTGAGGGTGCTCTGCGGTTTGGCCCGGCTTGGGCTGACAGAAACAGGCTGATGCTCGCGGCAGATTAGCGCTGCGCTGTAGTGCTCGCCAATTACCACCAGATGCCACTCTTCGGTGAGTGCGTCGTCGTCATCGAAATCTATTTTTTCGTAGGTGCCTTTTTTCTCGCTGCCTTGTTTGCTCTTCCGTTTGAGGTCTTCATTGAACTGAGTCTCGGCGGCTGAGAGCACATAGACCTGGTCGCTGACCTCTCCGATTCGCGCATACCGATGTGCTTCTTGTCTGTAAAATCGCTCTTGCTGAAAGCTGGCAATAATTAACGGCTGATGCTCTGAACCTGCCAAAACCTGATCTTCCATGGCATGGGAGAGCGCTGTTAGCGAGGTTTTGAAATACATTTGGGCGCGTAAGGATGGTAGCGCCTCAAATATTTCTTCCACAATGGAAGTTGAATTACCCATGCGAAGTCGCTTATCTGTTGGGAATTGTCTGCTTGGTAGGATGGCTAGCCTGATGATTGCGAGAAAGTAGGCTTACAGGACATCATGCCAACCCAATTGAGCATTTGCTCTAAATGGAAAGTTTTATAAATATTGCTACCTTAGCAGTCAGCACCGGGGCACCCACTCTGAAGTTAATTAAAAGCAACGTGAGCGCAGGAGCAGGCGCCTGAAACAAGTAAAGATAGGCTCTCCTCAAACAAAAAGAAAGCGAAGCGCCCCGTAAAAGAGCACCTCGCTTTCTTTTTTACATGAATGAGCGTTAGGAACTAGGTCCTGACAAAATTGGCCATGCGCTCCAGAAATAGACTTCCTGGAAAAGCTGCCTAGATGATGCCGCCCATGTCACTGGTGTCTTTGAGGAAACCGCTGTAGGCTTCCATGCCGTGCTCGCCAATATCCAAGCCCTTGAGCTCTTCGTCGGAAGAAACACGAATGCCGACAATGGACTGAATGACCACCCAAAGAATGGAGGTGACGACCACTGTGAACAAGCCGATAGCCACGATACCGATGATTTGAGCGATCAGCTGAGTCGCACCGCCGCCGTAGAACAGGCCAGCCGACGTATCAAACAGGCCGACTGCCAACGTGCCCCAAATACCGCAGACCAAGTGAACTGAGGTCGCACCAACGGGGTCGTCGATCTTGATGCTGTCGAAGAAGCCAACGGAAAAGACGACGATAACGCCTGCGATGAGGCCTACGATGACAGAACCCCAGTAGCCAATGCCGCCACAGCCAGCTGTAATGCCAACTAGGCCAGCCAGAATACCGTTGATCACCATGGAAAGGTCGGGCTTGCCGCTCAGCGCCCAAGCTGTGAAGGTCGCTGCGATGCCGCCAGCTGCCGCTGCCAGGTTTGTAACCAGGGCAATCTGAGGGACAGCGAGGTCAGCTGCCAACTGAGAGCCAGGGTTGAAGCCAAACCAGCCGATCCACAGAATTAGGCAACCTAGGGTTGCAATGCTCATGTTGTGACCGGGAATGGCGTTAACCGCGCCATTTTGGTACTTGCCGATGCGGGGGCCGAGGAAAATAGCACCCATCAAGGCGGCCCAGCCACCTACGGAGTGCACAACGGTGGAGCCAGCAAAGTCGCTGAAGGCAACGCCTTCTCCGAGGAAGGACATGTCAGAGAGCCAGCCACCACCCCAAACCCAGTGAGCTGTGATGGGGTAAGAAATTGCGGTGAGCAATACGCTGAAGATGATGAAGCTAGAGAACTTAACGCGCTCAGCAACAGCACCCGAAACGATGGTGGCTGCGGTGCCAGCAAATGCCGCTTGGAAGAGGAAGAAAACGGGCGTGGTGAGCGTTCCGTAAACGGGCTCTGCAGGGTCAGCACCTGCCAGAAAGAAGCCGTTGAGGCCGAAGAACGCGTTGCCTTCGCCGAAGGCCAAGCCAAAACCTAAAGCCCAGAAGGAGAGGGTTGCTAGGGCGAACACGATGAGGTTCTTGGCAAGAATGTTGACGGCGTTCTTCTGACGACAGAAGCCGGTTTCTAACATGCCAAAACCAGCGTTCATGAAGATGACTAAGATGGCTGCAATAACGATCCAAATGTTGTCCAAAATGATTTGAACGTCACTGGCGGCAACTTCGTCTTGGGCGTGGGCGGCTAACCCCCAAGTGGCCACGATGACAAAAGCCAAGGGGACACAAGCTAACCAACCCCACGCAAACCTACGGCCAAATGCGCGATTGAGGGCGCGGCTAGCCATTTCGGTAAAGGGTGGGACATTCGCAGCCCAAGGCGACGTGCTGCGCCGGGTCTGCTTTCTTTTTCTGATTGTAAAATTAGACATTTCGTCGGGCGTTCCTAACGCAATTTCGACAGTAATCCATAGCTGTTGGGTGTTGGAGATTGTCAGCGCGAGCTGACAACAAAAAGCAACTAAGTGGATAGAACAGCTCGGCAGTGGGGAAAGCCCAGTAAGGGATATTGTTGAAAAGTCTTGCTGACAATTGGCTTGCTGCGTTTACTTTCTCGAAGATCCTTTTCGAAGCTGTCTTTAGTTGTCCGATGCTTGACTATCTCCAACCTGCTTTTGGCAGAGCCGATGAGATGAACTAAACGGCTACATACCTAAACACGTTTCTGAGGAGATATTTTTCTAGTTTCTAAGCGTGCTTAAAGTCAACCACTCACCCAACTTGCACCTGTCAAACTGATGGGTTTTATTCCATCAAGTCTGGGCAAGTCGTTCTGTATCACCTGATACTTTTAATAGGGGAGAGGGTATCCTGACATTTCGTTTCTATCTTGGTTTTAGAGAAAATTTACAAAGCGTCTTGATTTCGTCTCGATATCGAAATAATCGTATTATTTCTCAACATCTAATTTTGTTGATTTAGACGACGCTATTGAGCTCTCTAGAACCCTTTTCAGGCTCCTTTTCAAGTTTCCTAGATTGATGTTGATGCGACTCAAAACAATGGTGAAGTCAAACAGTGGCAAAGCACGTTTTGAAACATTTTTGGATCTCCGCATTTATCAACTCTTTAGGGATGTCTGTTGCGGTTGCTTGTCTCTTTGCTTTTTTAGAGGCTTTTTATAGGGACGTTTTGTGGGGGTGGGTGCGATCGCAACCCCCATTGCCCGGTTTAAGTGTTGATCATGTGCTTCAGGTATTGACGAGCACCGACTGCGGCGAGCTGATTTTGTTTGTCGCTGACCATGGTGTTGAGGGTCTGCCGGTAGGCGAGGATTTTTTCGAGGAGGTCTGGGTTGTAGGCCGCTAGCATCTGCACGGCGAGGAGGCCTGCGTTTTTGGCATTGCCGATGGCGACGGTGGCGACGGGGATGCCGCGCGGCATTTGAACGATGGAGTAGAGAGAATCGACGCCGGAGAGGGTGCTGGTTTTGACGGGGACGCCGATGACGGGTAGCGGGGTCAGCGCGGCGGTCATGCCGGGTAGGTGGGCGGCGCCGCCTGCGCCTGCAATGATCACTTTGAGGCCTCGGGTGTGGGCGGTTTCGGCGTAGGTCACCATGCGCTTAGGGGTGCGGTGGGCTGAGACGATGGCGACTTCGTAGGGAACGGCAAAATCTTCGCAAATGGCGATCGCATCCATCATGGTAGGCAGATCTGAGTCGCTGCCCATAATGATGCCAACGTCAGCCGGTTGGCCAGCGGGGTTGCTCTGTAGAGTGGTCATAACCTGATTGAATATTAGCGGTTGAGTATGTGTTGCTGTTGTAGATGGTTGGTGGGAGCTTGCAGCCATGTTTGATACTACTGTTATTCGCAATGCCCGTTTGCCCCACCGTGCAGGACTGTATCAAATCTCGATAGAGGCTGGGGTGGTGAGTGCGATCGCGCCTGCAGACAGCTCGAACGACCCTGGCAACTCAGCTGCCGAGGTAATCGATGTGGCCGCTGACTGGATTTCTCTAGGTGCAGTCGATCTGCAAATTAACGGCGCGCTGGGCTTAGCCTTTCCTGACCTGAGGCTGACTGAGCTAAAGCGGCTGCGGGAAATATGTCGCTTTCTTTGGAATCAGGGGGTAGATAGCTTTTGCCCAACGATAGTGACGACCTCGGTTGAAAATATTCACGGCAGCCTAGCGGCTATTCGCGCCTTTCAGCAGCCGCCCTGCGAAGCGGACAGCGCAAAGATTTTGGGCGTTCATCTAGAAGGGCCATTTTTGAACGAGGCGAAACGGGGGGCTCACCCAGCAGAATTTTTGCAGCCGCTGACGCTGGCAACTGTGAAAGCGGTGCTGGGCAATTTTGTAGATGTTGTCAGTATTGTGACCTTGGCACCTGAGATGGAAACCGCAGGGGATGTGATTCCCTGGCTTACTGAACAGGGGATTACTGTGAGCTTGGGTCATTCTTTGGCGACGGCTGAGCAAGCCAAGCGAGCCTTTGACCAAGGGGCCTCGATGGTGACCCATGCTTTTAATGCAATGCCCGGGCTGCATCATCGTCAGCCCGGCTTACTGGGCGCGGCGCTGACCGATTCTCGGGTCGCTTGTGGATTTATTGCAGATGGCCAGCACATTTGTCCGACGATGCTGGATTTGCTGCTGCGGTCGGCTAGAGGTGGCCCTCGCGCAGGCGTTCAAGGCCTGTTTTTGGTGAGTGATGCGCTGTCTCCGTTGGGGTTGCCGGATGGCACATACCCTTGGGATGACCGTGAGATTGAAGTGGTTGGCGGAACGGCGAGGCTGGCTGATGGGACGCTCTCTGGGACGACGCTGCCGCTGATCGCCGGGGCTCAGAATTTGGTGGGATGGGGGCTGTGCGGTGTGGAAGATGCGATCGCTCTTGTCACCGATAGACCCAGAGAGGCCATAGGGCAGAAGGGGCTAGCCGTTGGCCAACCGGCCCAGCTACTGCGTTGGCACCAAGAGGGCGCTGAAGTGTCGGCTCACCGTTTGACCTCATTGCTTAGCACGACGCTTAGCACGACAGACTGAAGTTTAAAGAGTGCGACAACTGGGTGAAACTATTTATTTAGAAAATTTGTCAATGACTTGAGTCATGAAGATTGCGTAATCTTACCAACAAGAATTGATAGATATACCTCAATGGTTGTAGCTTTGGCCGTTTGAGTGCACTACTTTTTAGTTGTGTTGTTCGTAGCGCAGGGCTGCAGAAAACAACGTGAAACAACGTGCGCCTGTGGCTTGGACAGAATATTCTCTGACGAAATATAAACAATCAAGAAAACAATCAGACGATGTCTACTCCGCTAAGAATATTGCCGTTGGGCGATTCCATTACAAATGCGTTGCCGGGTTACAACTCATACCGGCGGGACCTCTGGAACCTGCTAGGGGAGAACGGTTACGACGTTGACTTTATCGGTTCGCGAAGCACCGCATCGGGCAATATTCCTTTCCCCGACTCGACCTTTGACCCTGACCATGAAGGTCGCTCTGGCTGGCGGACTGACGAAATTTTGAATGGGCGTAATGGAGGCAGCACGCTAGCAGACTGGCTCACTGGATACACTCCGGATGTGGCGTTGGTTCACCTAGGGACGAATGACGCTTTGCAACGAAATTCGCCAGAGAGTTCTGCAGAGGAGCTGAAGCAGGTGATAGACCTGCTACGGCAAGACAATCCAAACGTTGTGATTTTTCTGGCGCAGGTGATTCCGACCTCTCGCTCAGTTGGTGCTAACAACAGCCTCAACGCGCTGAATGCAGAAATTCCAGGCATTGTTGCCGAGAAAAATACGGCTGATTCTCCTGTAATTTTGGTCGATCACAACACTGGATTCGATGCCACCATCGATACTTACGATGAGCTTCATCCCAATGAAAGTGGTGAGGCAAAGATGGCTCAAAAATGGTTCGAAGCCATCGATGGCTACTTTGCTGGTCTAATCACTGACCCGGAACCCGAACCGAACGGCCCTCCTCGTGCCAATAGAGATTTGGTGACGCTCGTTGAAAATACGTCGATCACGGTAGATGTGCTGGCGAATGACCGTGACCCAGACGGGGATGACCTGAGCCTAGTGTCTCTGATTCCTGGGCAGAACGGAACGGCAGAAATCGTAGATGGTGAGGTGACCTACACGCCCAATGCCGATTTTGTGGGCAAGGATGTGGTGCGCTACTTGGTGAGCGACAGCAAAGGGGCCACGTCTACGGGTTACTTAAGAATTACGGTAGAAAGCGATGGTCTCTCCCCAGAGCCGCCAGCTATCAACGGTGCGCCCAGAGCCAATAGAGATTTGGTGACGTTGATTGAAAATACGTCGGTCACGGTAGATGTGCTAGCGAATGACCGCGACCCAGACGGGGATGACCTAAGTCTGGTGTCTTTGATCCCCGGGCAGAACGGAACGGCAGAAATTGTGGATGGCGAGGTAATTTACACGCCTAATGCTGATTTTGTCGGCAAGGATGTGGTGCGCTATGTAGTGAGCGACAGCAAAGAGGCGACTTCTACGGGCTACGTAAGAATCACGGTAGAGAGCGATGGTCTTTCTCCAGAGCCGCCTGCTGTCAACGGTGCGCCTAGAGCCAATAGAGACTTAGTCACGCTAGAGAAAAATACGTCAGTCACGGTAGATGTGCTGGCGAATGACCGCGACCCAGACGGGGATGACCTGAGCTTGGTGTCTCTCATTGCTGGGCAGAACGGCACTTCTGAGATTGTGGATGGTGAGGTGATTTATACGCCTGATGCTGATTTTGTGGGCAAGGATGTGGTGCGCTACCTGGTGAGCGACACAAAAGAGGCTACTTCTACTGGCTATTTGCGAATAACAGTGGCAGATACGATTAACCAGGCGGCAAGCGTTAGCCTGCAAGATGACACTAGGAATATGAGTCGTCAGGAAGAAGATGTGCTGTCTTCGGAGACTCTGCTGACGGCTCAGACCGTACAGTTGGGTTCGCTGGACCCGATGGGCGTGTTGCCGCAGCCTTTTGGTGTTGGTGAAGCTGAGCAGAGCTTCCTGGTGAATACTGACCTGACTTAGGACCTGTCATTGTCAGAAGTGCTCGCTATTTTTGAATAGCCCACTATTTGGGTGCCATTTGGCTAGTCGCTGGGAGATTGCGTTCGCCAAAACGTAATAGAATCAATGCGCAGGTGTTTGAGATGAGTATTTATTCCCAGCGGCTATGACCCAATCTACTATCGACGATAAGGCAGTTGTTCGCGAGTATTTTAATGCGAAGGGCTTTGACCGTTGGCAGCGTATCTATGGCGATGGTGAAGTCAATAAGGTGCAGGCAAATATTCGTACCGGTCACCAAAAGACGATTGACAATGTGCTGGATTGGTTTTCGGAAGATGAGAATTTGTCTGAGATAACGGTCTGCGATGCTGGCTGCGGGGTCGGTAGCTTGAGCATTCCGCTGGCCAAGATGGGCGCGAAGGTGTATGCCAGCGATATCTCTGAAAAGATGGCTGAAGAGGCTGCTATCCGGGCGAAGGATGCACTGGGCGATGAGCTGAGCCCGGCGCAGATGCCTGAGTTTGAGGCGAAAGATTTGGAAGCGATAGAAGGGACTTATCACACGGTGGTTTGCCTAGATGTGTTGATTCACTACCCGCAGGAAAAGGCGGACGATATGATCAAGCACTTGAGCTCTCTGGCGACTGATCGAGTGATTATGAGCTTTGCGCCTAAGACGTGTTTTTATGCCACGCTCAAGAAGGTGGGCGATTTTTTCCCGGGGCCCAGCAAGGCGACGCGGGCGTATTTGCACCGGGAGTCTGATGTGGTGAGTGCGCTAGAGGCGAATGGTTGGACGGTAGGACGGCGATCGCTTAACAAAGCGCCTTTTTATTTTTCTCGGTTGATTGAAGCGACGCGCAGCGACGCTGATGGTCTTACTGAGGGCAAGCTGAAAGCGTAGTAGGCCACCTGTGATGGCCGATGTAAGCGGTTAGCACGATGGCGACAAAACGGACGATGACAAAACAGGTGGCCGCTAAGCGATTGGCTGGGCTAGGACTATCGACCCTGGGCTTGCTTTTGGGCTTTTTGTGCCTTGGCAGGGCTGCGGAAACGGCGGTAGACCCCGACCCGAACAGGTTAGATAAGCGGGAGACGGTGATAGCGGGTCTGATGTTGGGTGTGCCTGCTACTGTGGGCGCACTTTGTATGCTGCGCGCGGTAAAGCGCGATCGCTTGCTGGCCCATTCTCAGCGGCTACAGTCTCTGTTTTATAAGGCTATCTGTGCCAATGATGGCCGGATAAATGTGATTCAGTTTGCCATGCTGGCTGAAGTGTCTTTGGTGGAGGCCCGAGAGTGCTTGGATGCTTGGGCGAGCTCTCTCAATGCTGACTTTGATATTGATGATGCGGGGTTGGTGGTGTACTGCTTTCCTTCGCCGGGGCGCTGATTTCGCTAGAGCTTAGAATGAAGGCTGTTCTTTTGGAAGGCTGATATGGCTCGTGTGTTCTTAGCGATCGCGTCTATTTTGGGGGCTTTGTCTGTGATGGGAGGTGCTTTTGGCGCCCATGCGCTGAAGGGGAAACTTTCTGAAAGCGCACTGGGCAGCTTCGAGACGGGCGTGCGCTATCAGATGTATCACGCGATCGCGCTGCTACTGGTCGCGCTCTTGATCACTCAATATCCTCAGGTAAAAGGATTTGGCATAGCAGGCTGGGGCTTTGTCGTCGGCGTGGTTCTATTTTCGGGCAGTCTGTATGGCCTGAGCCTCGCCAATATCAAAGCGCTAGGACCGGTAACGCCCCTGGGCGGGCTGGCCTTTATTATCGGCTGGCTTTCGCTGGCTTGGGCTAGCCGGTCGGTGCTGTAAGTATTTCTGGGTTGTAAATGCTTTTGACTGGGCTTTTGGCTGGGCTTTTGGCTGGGCTTTTGGCTGGCGACTCTACTCTGCGACGAGTTCGCTGTTGACTTCATTGATCGGGCGGCGACGAAGCTCTACAGATTCTGCTCTCGGTAGCAGGTCAAAAACGGCTCGAAGTTTGTCGTCTATGGTTTCGTAGGGGACCTGGCCAACTTCGTTGAGGACAACGTCGCCTGCTTTGTCGAAGACGACGGTTTGGGGGACGGCGCCTTGGAAGTAGTAGCCGGGCTCTGTGGGGGGGTAGCTGCTTTTGGTGGGGATGGAGTCGGCAGCGATCGCAATAAAGTTGGCAGCTCTACCATAGGGCGCCTGCAGCTGGGAGATGACGGACGCAAACTTTTTGCTGTCGCGGCTGTCATCGACAAAGAAAAAGAGCAGCGTGGGCTTTTCTTGCTGGAGAGACTGAGCAAGGCTGAACTTGGGCGGCACAATCGAGCCATTGCCCGCGTACAGCGCGAAGATGTTGCCGTCGTAGTTGTCGTCGGTGAGGGTGGCCCAAGCGGGGGCGCTCCACAGGCCCAAGATGACTAGGGCGCCTAGCAGTACGAGAAAGAGCTTTCGGAAAACAGAAACCAGCATGGTGCTTATGGAGAATCGGTTGCGTTGGTTGAGAGGTCGTTGGTTAAGAGGGGTATCCGCAGGGTGCTACGCGCCTTGGAAGCTCTCGATAATATTTTCTAGTGTGGCTTTATTTTCTGAATAGCGCTCTTGGGTGGTCCAGCCGACGACTTGGTAGTAGTTGTCATCGCCTTGCACGGTGGTGTGCAAATACACGACAGGAACGCCGTCGACGCGGCCTCTGATTTCATACTGTACGACTGGGTCGCCGTTGATTCTTTCGAGGCCGGTTCTCGTCGATCCCTCATAGTCTTGAAGTTCTTTTTCGATTAGCCAGCGGTACTGTTCTGCGTTGTCTTCGAGGTCAAACTGGCTGAGAACGGTTTTACTTTCTGAGAGAACGCTGGCGTACATTTCCCGGGAGGGGTGACTGGCGTAGATGTCTGCGCTTCTTCGGAGGTTGTCGCCTGCTGATACCCACGCTTCAGGCACGGTGATTTTGACGTTGGTTTGTTTGTTTTCGAGATCTGCTGGACCGTTGATAAACTGGCTTTCTGCGTTGATGGGGTCTAGTGTGCGATCGCTGCGAGACGAGCAGCTGCTGCTACCGAGGCCGAGCAGTACGAGCAGCATGAGTCCTGGGGTAAGCAGTCGTGATGTGAACCTTGAGCTGCGTCGCTGGGCTGTGAAGGTCGTGGCACCGCACTGAGGTGTGAGGCGGTTTTGAGCGGTACGATTTGCTTGGGGGCGATATCTTTTTTGGGGCATCGGTCTGAACGGTCCCTGACAAAGTTAGCCAAAGCATACCAGAGGGGACAAAGCTATGGCGAAACCTCTTTCTCTGCCGCCTATGGGACCCGTCATATAGAGCCGTCATATTTGAAGAAATATTGCCTATTCCATTTATGCTGGATAGAGCTGAACAAACTGCCACCTTATCCCTATGCTCAGAGCCGGAATAGTTGGGTTGCCCAACGTTGGAAAATCTACGTTATTTAACGCGGTTGTCGCAAATGCGAAGGCTCAGGCCGCAAACTTTCCTTTCTGTACTATTGAACCCAATGTAGGCGTGGTTGCAGTGCCTGACGATCGGTTGCAGCACCTGGCCAAAATTTCTAGCTCCAAGGAAATTTTGCCTGCGCGGGTGGAGTTTGTCGATATTGCCGGGCTGGTGAAAGGGGCTAGTCAGGGAGAGGGCTTGGGCAATCAGTTCTTGGCGAATATTCGGGAGGTGGATGCGATTATCCACGTGGTGCGCTGCTTTGAAAATGACGACATTATCCATGTCTCTGGTTCTATTGGCCCGCTGCGAGATATTGACGTGATCAATCTGGAGCTGGCGCTCGCCGACCTCTCGCAGATAGAAAAGCGCATGGAGCGCATTCGTAAGCAGGCCCGTAACAACAAGGAAGCTGAAGCTGAGCTGGCGGTGCTGGAGAAGCTGCAGCCCGTGCTCGATGAAGGTAAGGCGGCTCGCTTGGTCGCGCTAGAAGAAGACGAGGCGGTTTTGATTAAGCCGTTGGGCTTGCTGACGCGCAAACCGGTGATTTATGCGGCCAATGTTTCTGAAGATGACCTAGCTGAAGGCAATCAGTGGGTGGAGGAAGTTCGCACCCATGCAACGGAAGAGGGTGCTCAGGTGGTGGTGGTGTCTGCGCAGGTAGAGGCAGAGCTGCTGGAGATTCCAGAGGAGGAGCGGGCTGACTTTTTGGAGGCGCTGGGTGTGGAAGAAGGTGGCTTGCAGTCGCTAATCCGAGCGACCTATGACCTGTTGGGCCTGCGGACCTACTTTACGACGGGGCCGCAGGAAACTCGGGCTTGGACCATTCGGGCGGGCATGCTGGCGCCGCAGGCGGCGGGGGTAATTCACACCGACTTTGAGCGCGGTTTTATCCGTGCTGAGACCGTGGGCTATGAGGATTTGGTGACGTCTGGTTCTATGGCCGCTGCCAAAGAGAAAGGCTTAGTCCGCAGCGAAGGTAAGGACTACACGGTGAAGGAAGGCGATGTGATGCTCTTCCGATTCAATGTGTAGCGGGTGTAGCTAGCTAGTAATACGACGGGGACATCCGGTCACTATGCATTCAATATGCATAGCGAGGACTGCTTGAACTTGTGGTTTGAGTGTTGATTGGTGGGGAGAGTGTCCTTGCTGATTGCTTTTTCCGTGAACTGGAGAAGGGCTGTATTGTGTGATGCCAGAATGCCTGGTAATCATACGGAAACTTGAGTTTTGGGCTAGGCAGTGAGGTCAGATCCGATTAAAATCACTCAAGCCATCTGTGCAGCATCCGTTTCCTGAGTCCTTTTCTGTGTAGTTTTTTCCGTGGTCAAGTGGTTCGCTAAAATTCCAAACTGGGCGTCGCTGTCCCTGCTGATGAACGGGCTGCTTTTTATCTCGCTGCTGGCGGTTTCTCAAGAAACTGTGGGCGTGTCTGAAAGCTTGCTCACGAACAATCTGGCGGGTGAGCCTGCTGTAGCTGACGCGGCGATCGCAGATAATGTTGTCGATTTGCCCCATCCGAGCGGGGGGCGATCGCTGACCTATGCGCAGTGGCTAGACGTGTTGGCTAAAGATGCCAAGGCGATGGCGGCTAAGCGCCCTGATCATTTGACGGTATTGCTGGGCGACTCTTTGAGCCTGTGGTTTCCGGGGGAGCTAATGCCGGGCCGCCGGGTTTGGATCAATCAGAGCATCTCGGGAGAGAGGACAGAGGGGTTGCTGGCCCGGCTAAATTTGCTGGCTGACAACGACGTTGAAGCTGTCTTTTTGATGATTGGCATTAACGATTTGATCTGGGGGAAAACGGACAATGAAATCGTTGCCAACTATAAGGAGATTGTGCGGCGGCTAAAGGCTGAGCACCCAAATACGCAAATTGTGGTGCAGTCGATTTTGCCGCACAGTGGGGAGAATTCGACTTGGGAAAGCCGCGATAAGCTGGCCGCACTGCCGAGCGATCGCATTGTGTCGATGAACAGCACGCTGCGCAATATTGCCGCTGAGAATGACGCTTACTATTTAGACCTGTATCCCATTTTTGTGACGGGTGACGGTAAGCTCCGGCCAGATTTGACGACGGATGGTCTGCATTTGAACCGGCAGGGGTATTTGGTTTGGCGAAGTGCGATCGCGCTGTACGCGCAGCTAGAGCTGCAGTAGAGCGATATATCGTCTGGGATACGTCTGGGATATGTCTGAGATACGTAAGTAAAGGCGTTGTGTCGCTGGCTGTTCACTATACTGAATAGTGAACAGCGTTAGCCTCACCTGCCAAACCTTGCTATGGATACCAAAGCGTTTAAGCGTGCCCTCAACCACTCAGACAACTACTATCGCAACCAGGGCTTTGGAAAGAAAGAAGACGTTGCGGACCAGATGCGTTCTGAGTATGAGAGCACGCTCATTGCCAAGATTAGAGCCAACAACAATCAGTTCGCTCAGGGCGATGTGACGATTCATTTGGCAGAGTCGTTTGGCTTTTGCTGGGGAGTGGAGCGAGCCGTGGCCATGGCCTACGAAGCCAGGTCGCACTTCCCTGGTCAGCGGCTGTGGATTACCAATGAGATTATTCACAACCCAGAAGTAAACCAGCAGCTCAAAGAAATGGAGGTGCAGTTTATTGAAGTGACTGATGGGCAGAAGGATTTTGCGGGCGTGGGTGAGGGCGATGTGGTGATTTTGCCTGCCTTTGGGGCGAGTGTGCAGGAGATGAAGCTGCTGCACGACAAAGGCTGCACCATTGTCGACACAACCTGTCCCTGGGTCTCAAAGGTGTGGAACACCGTGGAAAAGCACAAAAAGAGAGAATTTACCTCGATTATTCACGGTAAGTACAAGCATGAGGAAACGGTGGCGACGACCTCTTTTGCGGGGACCTATCTAGTCGTGCTGAATATGGCCGAAGCGGAGTATGTGGCCGACTACATTCTGAAGGGTGGGGACCGGGCGGCGTTTTTGGCGAAGTTCGCGAATGCGCATTCTGAAGGCTTTGACCCTGAGCGAGACCTGCAAGCTGTAGGCATCGCAAACCAGACCACCATGCTCAAGGGCGAAACCGAGCAAATTGGCAAGCTCTTTGAGCGGACGATGCTAAAGAAGTACGGCCCGACTACCCTCAACGAGCATTTTCACAGCTTCAACACCATTTGCGATGCCACCCAAGAACGGCAAGACGCCATGTTTAACCTGGTCGATGCAGAAATTGACCTAATGGTGGTGATTGGCGGCTTTAATTCTTCAAATACGACTCATTTGCAAGAGATTGCTATAGAGAACAATATTCCTTCTTTTCATATCGATAGCGCGGCGCGAATCGGCCCGGCAAATCGGATTGAGCACAAGCCGTTGCACAGTCGTGATTTGGAGGCGACGGCGGACTGGCTGCCAGATGGCAAAATCTCTGTAGGGGTGACGTCGGGAGCCTCCACGCCAGATAAAGCCGTGCAGGAAGTGATTGAGAAGATTTTTGCGATTAAGGCACAGGTGCCCGCGGGTGTCGCCTAGAAAATTGCTTTTATGCGAAGGTCATTGAAGAGTCGCCAGCCAATCTCAACAAGGTACAGAGGCCTGTTAGTTTCACAAAGCTACCCTCAGTTCTCAACAGGCTAATTCTGAATATCTCTTCAATCCTTCAAGGTCTTTGATTTGAAGCTTGCGGGTCCAGTCGATGATGCCAAATAGTTTGGCGGGGACTTGGAAGGGGCGGTGGTAAGTGTTGTTGAAGCGGAGGGTGACTTCTGTTTGGGTGTCGGTGAGGGCGCGCAGCTCAAAGTCGAGGTAGGGTGTATGCTTCAGCGGGCCGCTGTCGACGAGGGTCATGGAGACTTTTTTGTTCGGTGCGAGATCGATAATCTCTTGATGTCCGAAGCGTTTGCCTTTGTTGAAAAAAACAGTGCGGGCGCCGACGCTGCCATCGGCATTTTCGAGTGAACAGGTCGAACCGGTTGCTTCGGGCCAGGCAGACCATTGCATGAGTCTCTCCTGCAGTCGGATGTTGTCGTATACCTGCTGAATAGGCGCATCTACAACAATTTTTTCTGAGTAGCGAATGACGTTCGGCAAAAAGAAGACTAGCGCCAGCACTAAAACGACAAACAACAACAGTCCGTACAGAACAATTTCCATTTTCTTCTACATGCGAATTTATCCGGACCATACGTTCGTGTAGGTCTGCTATATCTGTTTATACCAAAACGCAGGTTATACCAAAACGCAGGTTATACCAAAACGCAGGTGGAGCGATCGCAATTCGTTGCTACTGCATGGCAATACTGTGAGCATTCAGGCGAACGAAATGCTGATGTGATTTTGTGGCTGGCGTTTGGAGATTGAAGACGATGGGTCGCTGGGGTTGGCTTGCGGTGAGTAGTGTTGTGATTCCTGCTGGCGTGGTGGGGTATCTGTTGGCTACGCAGTCGCCGGGATGTGCTTGTGGCCCAGATGCTCAAGGACAGAAGGTACGACCCATTCTCTTGGCTCAGCGAGCGTTTTATTTAGAACACGGTCAGTTTGCAACGCAGCAAGAGCTGGAGGCATTCACTGTGCCTGCAGGAAAAATGAGGGAAACCAACGCTGAGGGACTGCTTGGAAGCGATGCCAACGCAGGGCCGCAAACCTATCGGGTGGAACGAATCGTGGAAGACTTTGGCGAGGTTGCGGTTGTTTATGCGGTGCCGAAGGATGCTTTCTTTTATCCTCGGGTGGGTCCTATTCGGGGGAGGCCTAAGCCGACTTATCACAGCGCGGTCGGTGCGGTGAGGTTTGATGCCAGTACCGAACGGTTCGATGAGGTGGTTTGCGTTTCTGATGTGCCGATGGCCCAGAAGCTACCAAGGCCTCGCTATGTCGCTGGTCGCTTTAGCTGTCCTGCGGGGACTTTGTCTCGATCGCTCTGAGTAGGTTAAGCACACCACACATTAAGAGGCAAGTCTTTGGGGCTCGCTGACGCTGAAGGTGCTGATGAGTTCTCTGAGCTTTTGTGCGGTTTGGCTGTTGTCTTGGAGCGATCGCGCCATTGCCTGCGAGAAATCAGAGGTCTGCTCGGATAGGTTTACCACGTCTGTAACCAGGGCGACTGCGGTCTGTGAGGCTTGGGACTGCTGCTCGGTAGCCTGCGTTACGGACTGGGCCAGGGTCTCAAACTGGTGGGAAAGGGTAAAGACATCGTCTAAATTTTGCTGTGTGCTATCAACGGCTTGGCTACTCGCAAGGACCTGGGCGTCGATTTGGTGGAGGGCCTCGATAATGCCTGCGGTGTTTTGTTGCACTGAGGTGAGGAAGGTATCGATGAGGCGCGATTCTGAGACGGCTTTTTGGGAGAGTTTGTGGAGGGCGGCTGTGGTGTCCGCGAGGGGTTGCTGCCTGCCTACGGGCAGGGCGGCTGTGCCTACGAGCGCTTCTACATCTCGGGTGGCCTGGGATGAAAGCTGCTGCATCTCTGCTGCGATGTCGCTCATCATGGTGGTCATGTAGGAGACGTTGTGGCCTGAGCGAATGAGCTGGCTGATTTGGGTGGTGGCGCGGGCTGTGGTTTTGTTTAGCGTATTGAGGGTGGTGGCTGTTTGGGTCATGATTTGCTTGCCAGCGGCGGCTGAGGTGGCGACCTGATGAGCGGCCTGAGCGGCCTGCTGAGCATCGCTGACCACTGAGGCCATCGCAGCTTTTATAGAGCGGATGGTCTCTAGGGTTTGCAAACTTTCTTGGGTTTGCTGCTGGTTGACTTTAGCGAGCTGTAGGGCGGTTTGTTCGTGGTTGTTAAAGAAGCGGTTGATCTGGTCGGTAGACTGCTTGGCCTGACTAATGAGTGACTCCAGCTTCGCAACGGTGAGGTTGAAGGCTTCGGCGATGGTTTTGAGTTCTCCCTGGCTGAGCGGGGTGCGGATGGTGAGGTCGCCTTGGAATACGCCTTGGATGTCTCGGCTGAGCTTGGAGATTTGGGCGTTGAGCTGTTCTTTTTGCTGGCGGCGGAGTTCTTGCTGCTGTTGCTTTTGCCGGTTGATGACGGCGGCGGCATGCTGCGTCTGCTGGACGATTTGTTTGGTTTGGGCGACTTCTTGCTTGGCCTGCTGCGCTTGCTGTTTGGATTGCTGGGTGGCGGCGTGCGATCGCCTGATATTCACATCGGCAGCAATCCGATACAGCAGCTGTTGCAAATGAACCGATAGCTGCTGAACGAAGCTAACTTCGGCGGTTTGCCACAGGTGAGACTGGCTGCAGTGATGAACAATCAAATAGCCCCAGAGAATGGTTTCGTGCTTGCCTGTGCCATCGGCGCCGGTATCGTGAAAGACTGGCACGTTGAGGCTGGCTTTGGCACCTGCCGCGTGCAGAAAGCGGCGATGCTCTAGGTCCATTTCACCCTGCAGCGTATTGTTGAAGACAACCGGTGACCGGCGGGCCGGCTGGAAGGCGTTAGCGGGGAGCCACTCGGCGTCTGGGGGGTAGTCGCTGGCTGAGGTGAGCCCTGCTTCGATAGATTCTGCGGCAATCCAACCTTGGCTGGCGACGTAGTATTGCCAGTCGGAGGGCCAGTCGTATTGTTCTAGGGTGGCCGAGCCGGTTTTGACTCTGTAAAAGCCCATGCGCTCTGCCTTCAAAAGGGTGCGGGCGGCTGCCAGGCTCTTTTGCAGTAGGGGCTCAACTTCGCTGAGGGAAACGATGGATGCGCCGCTAAGGTCGGTAAATATTTGGGCGGCTTGAACCTGAAACTGCTGCTGCTGGAGCTGCTGTTTTTGCTTCGAGAGCTGCCAGAGGAGTGCTGCGATCGCTAGCCCTGCGGCCGCTAGTGCAGCCCACAGCAGGCTAGAAAGGCTGATGGCAGCCGCTAGGGCAACGCTAGCGGCTGTGCTGATTTTGTGAGCTTGGGATGATGCGGCGTAGGCCGAGGTGCTGCAGAGGGCGAGGGTGGTAAAGCCACCTAGTAGGGCGACTCTGGGTATGGCGAATCTAGTGATGCGCATCCGGCGGGGAGATGGGTGCGATCGCAAGTCTGCGTCAGTGGGCTGAGTCGGTCTGCGCAGCCTGAGGTTTGGCATGGCTAGTCACTCGTAATGCTGTGTATGGAGACACCGCCCAAAATTGCTGTGTAACGTGCAACGGACGGAAGCTGTCGCTGTTGTAAAGATGCGGCCATGCTGACAATCCATCTCAGCAGCTTTTTTCAGCAATTTGTAGAAAGTGCTGCCTCGAATGCCTGGCGATAGTCCCTGGTTTGTATAGTGACGATGTGTCGAATCGGGAAGTTGCCTGCTGGCTGCGATTCGTCAGGGTTCAATGACCTATCAAAGATTTATTTGATTGTCTCTTTGAGGGGTCTTTATTCAGTGTATCTACCTAGGGCCATCATAGGGTAGGCGCTGCCAGTCAGGATCGATTTCCTTTAGCCAATCTTCACCAACGCGGATAGTGATATCGGAGTCGATATCACCGGTAGAGTCGGAGACGACCTGACCCACGGCAATGTTTTCTTCGAGGACTCTAGCGCTACCAAGGTCACCACGCTGGGCGATGATGTCTGTCCCGCGCTGAGTATCGGCCCAGTCTCGAACCACGTACACATTGTAAAAGCCTTGCTCTCTGAGGTATTCGGCCATGGAGTAGCTGGCATCTTGGTTGTCGGTCGCGTTTTGCACGGCAATGCTGAGCCCGTTGACTGCCCAATCGGACGGTGGGTCGTAGTAGTTGATGCCGGTGGCGTCGGCAACTAGCTCGGCGGGCTGAGCATCGAAGTAGGTACGCATGAGGTCGCTGCTGGCGGCGTAGTCTGGCAGCCAGAAGCTAGCACCATATTCTTCAGGGTCGCTGAAGTCGCCGGGTAACATGACCATGTGGAGGTCTTTGGTTTCTAAGTTGAGGCCAAACCCGGTCAGGGCGAGCAGCTCTTCGACGCTGAGGTTGGTATCGATGCGCTGCTGTAAGACGCGGATAATTTGGGGTAGCTTGGGCAACACCATGGGGCTGGCAATTCGCTGGCGTAGGGCCTTGAGCAAGATTTGCTGACGCTGCACACGGCCAATGTCGCCGTAGGAATCTTGCCGGAAGCGGGCAAACTGTTCGGCCTCGTCGCCGTTGAGATTTTGCAGGCCGGGTTGCAAGTCAATCACGAGGCCTTGGGTTTTGTCCTCGTACTGCATGGCCTTGGGCACAAGGACTTCGATGCCACCGACGAGGTCGACGATTTCTTTGAATGCGACGGTGCTAATGCGAACGTAGCGGTCGATCTCGACGCTGCTGAAGTTTTGCATGACGGTCTGAGCCGCTAGCTCAGCGCCCCCTTCAAAGTTGGCCTGGTTGATTTTGTCGTAGCCGTAGCCAGGAATTTCAACGCGGGTATCTCTGGGAATAGACATGACGTTGACGACTTTTTGTTCGGGATCTACGCGCACCAGCAGCATGGTGTCTGTGCGACCGACCAGATCATCTGGCTCAGCGCCTTCGACGTCTTTGGCTTCGTCGAGGCCCATGACGAGGATATTGACTGGACGTGACACCTGATAGCGAAAGCCGTTTCGCCACAGGTCTGCCAGCGGCGGGGCAACGGTTTCACCGGTGATTTGGCGAGGGAGGGGAAAGGTGAGGACGGCGACTGCGCCGAGGCCAGCCGCGATTAGGGCCGTTGCGCCGAAGGTGGCTGCCAAGAGCGTGTTGCGAATGATCTTGGGTAGTCGCCATGACTGCCCAGACGCTTGGCCGGTGGAGAGTGCAGAATCGGACTTGCCTACCGGGACGATGGCGGTTGTCTGGGCGGGTGGTGTTTTAGCGCTTTTGGGTGAGGCGTCTTTTTTGTGGATGACGACCTGGGGCTGATTGGCAGTGGGCTTGTTCGCAGTGGGCTGACTGGCCGCGTCGGCCTTTTCTGAGGAGAGTGCCTTAATGGCATCAGCACGCGAATTGACCTCGGGTTCGTTGGACGGAGTAGTCATGCTGGGCCACAGACGGAGTAAGTGTTGTCAGGTTTTGGTTGGGCTCGGAGAGACTTGACGCTGGAGTCAGCACGATGCCATCTGAGCTTTTTGCCAGTTTTTTTGTCCGAGCAATCTGCTATCTGAGCAGCTGAAATATAGCTGGGCAATCTTGCCGTGCCAATTGGTACACCCGTATGAAATAGAGAGAATATCAAATACTTGTCGGCAATCTAGTGACTTGTAAGACAGTTGTTTGTTTAGATAAGTAAACTGTCTAAGTCGAAGCTGACTTGATAAGCTAGAGCCCCACTGTTGACCGCTAATACTGACCGCTGACTGCGGCTCGCTGTGCTGGTGTGACTCTATTTTTCTCAGCAGTCTATTCTTTCTCAGCAGACTGTCTATTTCAACAAATGGATTCACGATTTCCCGGAAAGTTGCAGGAAATTTCGCAAACTCGTGTTTTGTTAATCAATTGTTAAGCAGATTATAGCTTGGGGCCTTCCGGCGGACGGTACGATGGTCCGAAATCTAGGATGGCACAGTAATAGATATGGCTCGTTTTGTCCCGATTATTTTGGCTGGCGGTAAGGGTGAGCGCTTTTGGCCGGTGAGTCGGCTGAAGCGTCCTAAGCAGTTTCTTTGCCTAGATGGGGGCGATCGCTCGCTACTGCAATCTACCGCAGATCGACTGCTACCTCTGGCCAGCTGGGATGAAATGTTCGTGATTACGGCTGCCCACATCGCGGCGGGGGTGCGCGAACAGCTGCCTGAGATGCCCGATGAAAATATTTTGGTGGAGCCCCAGGGGCGAGATACGGCGCCTGCAGTTGCTTGGGCGACGCTAGAAGTGGCCAAGCGGTTTGGCGAGGATGCGGTCTGTGGCTTTTTCCCGGCGGATCACTACATCGTAGATGTGGATCGCTACTGTGATACGCTGCGGGCGGCGACGGAGCTGGCGGTGACTTCGAGTGCGATCGCAACTTTAGGAATCACGCCCACCTTTGCCTCTACGGGCTATGGCTACATTGAGCAAGGCGCGGATGCGGGCAGCTTTAGTGCGGGTAGCGTGAGCGAGTTGCCCGCTTACAAGGTGAGCCGATTTGCCGAAAAACCAGACAAATCTACTGCTGAAGCCTTTATTGAAAGCGGTCAGTACAGCTGGAATAGCGGCATGTTTATTTTTCCGGCGGCGGTGATGATTGCCGAGCTGAAGACGCACGCACCTGAGATGACCCAAGCGCTGATGGAAAAGGGCGTAGATGCCTACGCCACCCTAGAGAAGCTCAGCATCGACTACGCGGTGATGGAAAAGACAGACCGGGCCTATGTGATGCCTGCCAGCTTTGGGTGGGATGACCTAGGCGATTGGAACGCGATTGAACGATTGCTGAAGGCAGGGGCCAAAAATGTGGAGCTGTGCCAGCATGTGGGGCTCGATACCGCGGGCAGCATTCTCTACAGCGCTGACCCGGAGGAGCTGATTGTGACGATTGGCCTAGAGGATGTGGTGGTGGTGCGCGATGGCAATGCCACGCTGATTGTGAAAAAAGACCGGACTCAGGAAATTAAGAAGGCGGTGAAGGCGCTGGGCGCAGAAGATAGATTTCAGCACTTGCTGTAGCCTATGCCGCCGAAAATGGCGCTAATTGGGCCATGCGACGTTCCTCAATTACCGATGCGTTGAACATCGGTTCGGATACAAGGTAAATTTAGGTAAATTCGTGGAATTTTCTGATGAAAGTTTCTGCCTTTTGGGCGTTTGGCAACAGGCTCTTAACTGTTTGAATTGAGTGATCTGTTTTGAGTAAAGCATCCATTAATTTCCATCTACCCATCATTTAGAAAAGCGTCATGGTTTTCAATCGCGTTCAAAAATTAGTATTTGCTGCAGGGTTACTTAGCGCAGGGTTGCTAGTGGGTATCCCCGCTCGGGCTTCTGTCTTGATCGAGCCGAGAATTATGCGCGGTGGTGAGGCGGCACCTGTTGCTGAGCCTACTGCAGCGCCTCAGGCCGTTGAGTCGACTCAGAATATTGTCGAGGTCGCAGGCGGGACGGAGAGCTTTTCGACGTTGGTGAGTGCTCTGCAGGCGGCGAATGTGAGCAGTGTACTCGTCGGGGAAGGCCCTTTTACAGTGTTTGCGCCGACGAATGCGGCATTTGCAGCGTTACCTGCGGGTACGCTCGATGCCCTACTAAAAACTGAGAATAGAGATTTGCTGGTGAAGCTGCTCTACAACCACGTTGCCTATGGCGATGTGACCTCTGACCAGCTGAGCGTGGGTCAGCTCGATACGTTTGATGGTGATGTCTCTATTGGGATTACGCCAAATGGTGTGAAGGTCAATAGCGCCAATGTGATTCAGGCAGATGTCGATGCGAGCAATGGTGTCATTCATGTGGTGGATGAAGTGCTGGTGCCGATTGGCTTTTCTGAGCAGCTCCAAGCCAGAATCAACAGCGGTGGTGCGACAGCGGCGACGTCTACAGGCACGACGACTGGGACCACGGGGAGCGTGACAAACACGCAGGTGACCCAGCAGCCTGCTGCTACAACGCCAACTGCTCAGCCTGCACCAGCCGCTCAGCCAGCCCCTCAGCAGCCTGTACGCGGGCTTTGGTAGCGCAGAGCACCATGGAGAAACGGGTGATGTTTGGTAGCACGAGTGCGCCTATGGCCAATCGGCGAATGGCCAATTTAGGGCGTCGAGGATTGGCCTCTTTACTTGGCGCCTGCGGACTGCTGATGAGTGCCGGGCTGCCAGCTTTGGCGGTCCCTCAGGCATCGCCGCAGTCGGGTGTTGCGGTTGCCGCGAAGCGGACGGCTGCGCCAACGAATCGGCTGGTGCTGAGCTTGCGATCGCGCCGCGTGTACCTCTATCAGGGTGACATGCTGGTAAGCAGCTATCCGGTGGCAGTGGGCACCAGTGAAACGCCGACGCCTCAGGGCCAGTTTGCCGTTTCTAAAATGGTGGTCGACCCGGTGTGGCAGAGCCCCTGGACGGGGGAGGTGCATCCGCCGGGGCCAAACAGTGCGCTGGGGCTACGCTGGATTGAATTTGCCAGTACGGAGGCGGGGGCGTTTGGGTTTCACGGGACGCCTACGGTGGAGTCGATTGGGCAGGCCGCGTCCAATGGCTGCGTGCGCATGTACAACGATGATGTGGTGGCGCTGTTTGCTCAGGTGAGTGTCGGTACGCCGGTGCTGGTAGTTCCTTAGGCGATGTTCTTAGGCGATAAGGTGGCGGGTGGTATGGCTCGGCGAATGGGATGGGTGAGTGCGATCGCGCTTTTAGTCAGTGTGGGGACTGTGGAGAGTGCGATCGCAGCCACACCTGGTGAAACCGTGTCGTCGTCTGTAGCCGTTGCTGGCTCATCCTCTCGCGTATCGCATCAGCTGAGCTTAGAGCTGCGCCTATCCGAGCGGCGCTTGCTGGTCTTTCGAGGAGAGATGCTGGTGGCGAACTACGAGGTGGCCGTGGGACGCGAGGGCTGGAATACGCCGACGGGTACTTTCAGCGTGTTTCAAAAGCAGGTTGAGCCTGCTTGGGAGCATCCGTTTACAGGCGAAGTCGTCCCGCCGGGGCCAGACAATCCGCTCGGTACACGCTGGATTGGGTTTTGGTCAGATGGACAAAATTCGATTGGCTTTCACGGTACGCCGGATGAATCGGTGATTGGCAGCGCGGTTTCTCACGGCTGTGTGCGGATGCGCAATGAAGATGTGCTGGCGCTGTATGAGCAGGTGGCTTTGGACACGCCGGTGAGAGTGGTGCCCTAGCTTGGACTGTGGATTTTAGGCAATCTACAGCGCAATTCCGGCATTGACGGTGTAGTAGAGGCGCTGCATGAGGACGGTGGTGGGGCGTAGGCGGTATTCTATGGCCGCGTCGCCTCGGACGACATCGCCGGAGAGCTGCAGAAAGCGCCAGCAAAATCCATTGGTGACGCAGCCGAAAATGGGCAGGGGCGGCAGGCCTGAGTTTAGATTGAAGGCTTGGGCGGTGACCATTTTGGCGACGCATCGCCCGACCCCTTCGGCCATCACTGACTGCTTGGCCTGCACGACGACCAGCACCGGCGCTTCGATAATTTCTAGCTCGTCGGAAAGGGTGACGATAAAGTCGCAGCAGTTTGCCTGGGAAAATGGGTCGTCTGGTGCGGCGATATCGAACTGAACGCCGGTGTGGATGCCGACCTGGTGGATTTGCCTCAGGGTGGAGAGCACGGGCGCAATCACAAAGGCGGATTTTGCCTGGTCGGTGGGGTTGCGGCGAGCGATGTCGGTATCGCGGTCTAGCTGCTGGGTGAGCAGTGACATAGCGCTGTCGGCGTTGGGCGGTAGCAATGGGAGAACGGTGGGAAAGACCAGGTCGCTGCCGATGTATTTGATCTCAAATTGGTTGACCGCGGCCTGCAGTGAGAAATGTGGAGAAGACATAGTAGATAGAGCGCTTGCGACATCTCATAAGGCGCTGGCCTTGTAACTATTCATCAGCGTGTTCTCCGTATATTCCGCAGGTCTGGGTTCGGTAAGCTCTATCCCGTGAAACCCTGACGAAAACGCTACGCTAGTGAGGGCGATGGTCTTGGGCCTGTGTTTTTGGCTAGATAGCTGGTTTTTCATTGGCTTTTAATTGGTTTTTTATTCGATCTTTGTTTTGGTATTTAGTGCGCGGGTCTTGGCTGCCCTGTCTAAACTGGGCCAAAAATTTGTAAGCTCGCTGTCTATTTTTCGGAATATGCCGCGCCTGATGCGGTTGGTGTGGGCGGCTACGCCGGGGGCGCTGATGGTCAGTGTGGTGCTGACGCTGACGGCATCTTTGCTACCGGCAGCGCAGATCTATATCAGTAAGCTGATTGTGGATCAGGTGGTGGTGCTAGTGGAGGCGAGTACGCCGGTACCGGTGATGGTGGAGGCGCTGGTACCGCTGGTTTTGGGTGGGTTTGGGTTGCTGGGGCTGCAGGCGATTTTGCAGCAGCTCGATGCCTACACGACGCAGGTTATGAGCGATCGCTTCTTGCTGTATGCCAATACCCAAATGCTGCAGCAGGCTACCCGGCTAGATTTGGCCCACTACGAGTCGCCAGAATTTCACGACATTCTAAACCGGGCCCAGCAGAGCGGGAGTAACTACCCGATGCGCGTGCTGCGGGTTTCGCTGCGGCTGTTGGGGCAGGTGACGCGGCTGTTTGGTCTGTTGGCGCTGCTGCTACGGTTCAATTCTTTGGTGTTTGTGATGCTGCTAGTGAGTGCGTTGCCTACGTTTTGGGCGGGGATTCGCTTCTCGGAGCGGCGCTTTTGGATGACGCGGCGGCAAACGCCGAGTCGGCGACTGGCGGACTACTTTGGGGCGGTGCTGACGGAGCCAAAATATGTGAAGGAGGTGCGGCTGTTTAACCTGGGCGGGTATTTGGTGGAGCAGTACCACAAGATTCGCGCAGATTTTAACCAGGAGTCGGAAGGGTTGGCGCGTAAGCAGGGGGCGGTGCAGGTATCGATTGAGATGATTGCTGCGATCGCGTTTTATAGTGCCTATGCCCTAGTGCTGTGGGAAGCGATTCGCGGCATGGTTACCATTGGCGATCTGACGCTCTATGCCGGAACGTTTCAGCAGGCGCAGGCGGCGACCCAGGGCATTTTGGTCAGCATTGCCACGCTGTACGAGTTCAACCTGTACGTTTCGCAGTATTTTGAATTTTTGGACTTGGCACCTGAGGTGGTGAGCCCGAAGCGGCCTAAGCCGTTTCCTTCGCCGCTGCGTGAGGGGCTGGTGCTGAGGGATGTATTTTTTACCTATCCGGGGAGCGATCGCCCGACGCTGAAGCGGATCAATCTATCGGTGGGGCCGCAGGAATGTATTGCTTTGGTGGGGCTGAATGGCTCTGGGAAAACGACGCTGCTGAAGCTGCTCACCCGGCTGTATGACATTGATAGGGGGTCGATTACGCTGGACGATATTCCGCTGAGTGCGTTTCGCCTGCAAGATCTCAGGCGTAATATTGGCGTGTTGTTTCAAGACTTTGCGCGCTACGCGCTGTCGGCGCAGGACAATATTGGCTTTGGCGATTTGCCGAATCGGGAGGATGCGGCGCAAATCTTTCAGGCGGCTGAGGATGCTGGGGCAGAGCCGATGATCGATGCGCTGGAGGCCGGGTATGAGACGGTGCTGGGGAAAATGTTTGCAGGTGGGGTGGATCTCTCTGGCGGTCAGTGGCAAAAGATTGGCCTAGCGCGGGCGTTTATGTCGCGGGCGCAGGTGCTGATTCTCGATGAGCCGACGGCGGCGGTGGATGCGATCGCAGAGCACGACTTATTTGAACGGTTTCGCCAGCTGACCCAAGGCAAAATGACATTTTTAGTCAGCCATCGCTTTTCTACGGTGCGAATGGCTGACCGGATAGTGGTGCTAGAAAATGGAGAAATTGTAGAAGTGGGCACCCACGATGAGCTCATTGCGAAGCAAGGCCGCTATGAGGAGATGTTTCGTCTCCAGGCAGAGAGCTATACGGCTGCTTGATGACATAAAGCAATTACTATCAACGACGCTGTCGCCCACTCTGCGAGAAGAGTAAGCTCTACACCCTAAGTCCCTCTTCCGATGGGTGAGGGCTCCGGGATGCTGTTTGCTTGCAGATCCCTTAGTCAGGCAGCCTGACAACCAGCTCCATCTCCACCTGCAGCTCAGGCGCTGCCAGCGCTGCGACGCCCACGCCCGTAACGCAAGGCTCGGCCCCTTCAAACACGGCTAGAAAGGGCGGCATGATTTCTTCTAACCTCTCAGGGGTGAGATTGGTGACATACAGGCGTGCTATCACCACATCTTGAGGGGTCGCCTTTACGGCCTCTAGCGAGGCCTTGGTGTTGGCTGAGACAATGCTCATTTGCTCGGCTAGGCTTTCGGGGACTGCCTCACCGTCTGGTCGCCACGCCACTTGGCCAGAGACGTAGGCCATGCGGCCTGGTTCGACTATCGATATTTGTGAATATCCCATCTCGCCAGCATTCGGCAAGGTGGGTGGGTTGAGGCGAGTGATTGAGTTTGTCATGTTTTCTCCGCAGCTAGTTTGTTATGGAGAGCCAAGAGCATAAGGTGAGGTCAGTAGCGATCTCTTTCGAATCGACACCTCAGCCAAATACTCTACCTGCGCCATGGTGCAGTGCCGCTGCCCGAATTCATGATAGGCGCTTTAGGAGAGGATGATGCTCCCCTCCTAAAGTGACGGTTAGTCGTGCGGTGTAGCTGTGAGAACGTGGGCTTAGTGGAGGTTGCTCTTGTTGCGGCGGGCTCTCTCTTCTAGCCGAGTTCTGTGAATATTCTCAATGGCCTTTGTCTGATTTTCAAGGAACTCAATGCGAGCTTCTTGGATATTTTCGATGGCTTTGGTTTGGCTATCGAGCTGTTCGAGTCGAACTTTTTGAATGTTGCTGACGGCTTTGGTTTGGCTATCGAGGAAGCTAAGGCGCGTGGTTTGAATATCTTCAACGGCTTTGGTTTGATTTTGAAGGAATTCGAGGCGGGCTTCCTGAATGTTGTCGATGGCTTTGGTTTGCGTGTCTAAAAATTCTAGGCGGCGTTGTTGGATGGATGCGGAGGGTAGGGTTTCAGCGGCGTTTGCGACGGGGGCGAAGGTGAGTGTTGTTGCGGTGAGGGCGAGAGCAGAAAAGAGAATGTTTTTCATGAGTTGGCTCCTTGGGAAATCAGTGAAGTGGTTTAATGCGTTTGCTTCATTGATTTCAGAATGCCACGGCTCACAGGGGGGCGATTGAGAGCGAATTAAGGGGTAGCTGAGCGTTTGTGAATAGGATGGGATGAGGGTGCCCAGGAAATTTTCAGGGCTTTCTCAGGAATGGCTGTGGGCTTGGTTTTGTGAGGGGTTAGGAAGGGGGATGATGAGGGGGTGCGATCGCGCTGGCTAAAGCAGGCGATCTGACCATCAACGAGATGCTCTGTGATCAGATTGAGTGTTCGCGCTCTACCTATTATCGTCAGGTTAGAGTCTGTATCGTTC
>JBCBFY010000055.1:0-30634 GCA_038527325.1 Cyanobacteria bacterium J06614_10 | reverse complement strand
TGCTCAGCTAAGTCGGACTCAACAGAAACAAGTTGAGAAAGGACAGGATCAGTCATTGTTAAGAAGTCCTCATGAGGTTACAGATTCCTTACTTTTCGATGGTTCTCTGTTTACCCGATGTACTTTTCCCCAAGGCACTTCGATTGGGCTATGGGCTGGTGCCGTTTGTCGGCCATCTTGTCGGCCATCTGTCTAATGAGTGCTGTTCAGCGACGGAGGCTCTCCCCTCAGAAAACCTATTGGAGAAAACCTGCTTACTGAACTGGGCTAGGGTAAAACAAGAGAATCTCATCACAAAGTGAGTGTAGCGTTTTTCTGCACTTGTACAAACTAGATCCGAGAATCACCGAAACACAATCGTCTTATTATTGTGCAACATTACCCGATCTTCGATGTGGTAGCGCAATCCCCGAGCCAGAACCGTTTTTTCAATGTCTTTGCCATAGCGCATCAGGTCTTCTGGCGAGTCGGAGTGGTCTATTCGCAGCACGTCTTGATCGATGATGGGTCCGCAGTCTAAGTCTTCTGTGACGTAGTGGCAGGTGGCCCCAATCAGCTTTACCCCGCGTGCGTAGGCTTGGTGGTAGGGCTTTGACCCAATGAAAGAGGGTAAGAAAGAATGGTGAATATTAAGGATACGTCCGGCGTAGCGATCGCAAATGTTCGGTGGCAATATTTGCATGTATCTTGCCAATACCATGACATCGCCCCGTACCGCTTCGAAGTGAGACATCATCTCCGCGTGAGCCATAGCTTTGGTCTCTCGGGTGACGGGTACATGAAAGTAAGGAATGCCATGCCATTCTACCAACGACCGAAACAGATCGTGATTGGAGATCACGCAGGCGATTTCAACGTTGAGTTCGCCGCTGCACCACCGTGAGAGCAAATCGTAGAGACAGTGCCCTCCTTTGGATACCAAAATGGCCACTCTTGGCTTCTGCGAAGAGTCTCGAATCTTCCACGTCATGTCAAAGGTGGATGCAACAGGCTCAAATCGACGTCGAAACTCTGTCAATGGAATGGTCAGAGAGTCGGCCAGAATCTCTTGGCGAAGAAAGAAGCGCTGCTGTTCGCGATCTGAGTGACTGTGGGCTTCGCTGATCCAGCCTTTATTGTCGGCAATCAAAGCGCTCACAGCTGCGACCACACCCACCCGGTCTGGGCAGGAAAGCGTCAAGATGTAACGTTGCGAGACTGACATAAGCAATTCACCTATAGTTTTTTAGTATCCCATCTTCATTTGAACAGTCTTATGCGACTCAGTCATCGCCTGCTTCCCTTTCTTTTTCTGCCTGCAGGGCTAGGAATCCTGTTGAGAGCGGTTCAGGCTGCCTCATTGGCTGAGAGATTATTGGCGATCGCATTGGCTTTATTTTGCCCAGAGCTGGCTCGAATGGCGCTGGTAGATGCGAGTAACCTTACAGCGATCGCACAGCACCAACAAGACTCTCGCCTCGACCGATTTCTCAACGTTCTCATCAGTACTGTTGTTCTAGAATTGTTCGGATTCTACATCGCCTTCTTCTCTCTCCCAGTCGGTGGCATCGTTGTTATCTCTAGCCAGCTTTGGTTCAATCTCCTGGCAGGTATTGCGCTCTATCCTGGCCGCATCCCGGCAGTCACCTCTCTTGGCATTGCTGAGAGAACGCCTATCCTCATTGCCAATGGCCTTGGATTATTGCTGTTAGGGCTGTGGATGCTGTGGCCCGACAGCGATATTCGCATAGGTGTAGCAGCAGGCGTCCTACTGTTAATAACACTCTTCCTTGGGCTCAAGTATCTGCTCCCCGAGACCGGTGCAGAAGATCCTAGTGATTGATTCTTGAGCCGCCTCTATACGCTGAGTTCAGCGGTCATAAGAGAACTGAGAAAATCACAAGTTTGAGGCGCGATCGCCTATTGCCCGATTTTCTTTTGTGGCATTGTGAGACCTCCCTGACAGGAGAATTTTCATCATTTAGTGCAGAAACTCCCCGTAATCTCCCCCAACTTTCAAAAAAAATCCCGAAAAGACTTGACCAAAAAGAAGAAAGTGTTTAAATAGTGTTATTCTCAAAAAAGATATTTTTGTTTTGAAGCGTTTCAGGTAGAATTCGACCTTGGTCATCCTATTGCACGCTGCCATTGCAGCAAGCTGTGATGTTTGCTGAGCTTTCTACAAAAGAACTATCTGTACAAAAGCTATCTATAGAGAACTCTTTCAAAAGGTTTCAATCTAGACTTTCCACCTAAAACTCACATCCGCGAGGAGAAATACGTATGTCCACATCTGTTTTACCGCAGCTTTTGGAAGTCGATTCTGAGCTGTCTGCGCAGGCTGTTGCGCTAGAAGCAAAGCTTACCGAACTTCAAGAAAAGCGAAAAGGCATTCAAACTGTCATCGCTATGTTTGAATCTGGTGAAAGCCCTGATCTGTCTAGCCTAGACGCCGTTGCAAAGGTGCCGACCACCACCAAAACTGCAACGAAAAAGTCGGCAGCCACAAAGAAGACTGCCGCTAAGAGCACCAAGACAGCTGCAAAGCGCAAGACTAAGACAGCTGCAAAATCAACGGCTAAGACCACTAAGGCTAAGGCTACTCGCGGTCGACCTGCCAAAGCGAAAGCCACCACTGCCAAAACAGCAGCGAAAAGCACCAAAGCTTCGAAGACTCCCAAGCGCAGCGGCAGAACTGCCAACTGGCAGCGTTACGTACAGGAAAACTATCGTAAGTCACCTTTGCCTGACGTGATTGTTGGCGTTCTGCAGGCTCAGCCTACAAACGTCTTCAAAATCGCCGATGTGATGAACGCCGTCTTCAAAGAAGACATGCCCAAGAATCACTTCTTGAAAGCGCGCAATCGCATCTCCAACATCCTATCGGCGGGAGCCCGCGATGGTGTTTGGTACCGTGGACGTGGCGGTACTTACAGCATGTCGGAGAAGGCGATCAAGGCAAGTTAAGAGAAGAGCGAATAAGTTCTGGCTGCTATGAGTTGCATGCTGTTGTGCAGAGATTCGGTGGCCAAGGCTAACGCTCAACCAAACATCGCGGCTAATTACAACGAACACTCAGCACTAACCCCTGATTGATTGTTTGGCACAGTTTCTCTGTGCAAGGCAATCAGATCAGACTTGTGCTGGGTGTTCGTTTTAGGTGTCTTTTGCGGGTCTTTCAGTCTGATACTGTAGGGGAATGACGGGCAGGGTCAGGAGTGTCTTGCTCAGGGTGATGGTGACTGTGTTCTCCTCTGAAACGGTGTATATCCAAGATTCTCCAGGGCAGGTGAGGGAGTTGGGATTTGCCAATGCCTCGGGCCATGTGCCGTGCCGGGTAAAGTGTTGCTTTACTTGCAGCACCTGCTGCGAAAGTTCTGCGGCGAGTGCGCGATCGCCTGCGAGCTTCCACCGTTTGGCAGTGACCATAGGTGAGAGGGCAGCTCCCTTGTGCCAGCGAGCAGTCTGAACCGTATCGATTAGCTGCTCAACGACAACTGGCGGTGTCGAACAGACATCCAACTCGCCAAGCTGGGTCAAACTCTCTTGCGCATTGGCAATCGTATCTAGAAAGATCAGCTGAAAATAGGCTTCAGGTGAAAATAGAGAAGAAAGGCGAGGGAAAGCGGTTTCTTTGGGCCCGCCAGTTGTCGTTGAGTAAAGGCTTTCTAGGGTCTCGCCTGTTTGCGCTGTCTGCCTGGGGGGCTGCCACGAGCGTCGGGTGGCTAAGTACTGTAGCCACATTTCAAAGGTCACACCATCTATTACTGAGCGCTGTTGATTTTGTTCGCTCAAGCGTCTCTGCCAGTGAGTTGGCACAGCCTGTAGGTGGCGGATGATGCCTGCCTGCTGCGCAGAGACAATGGCTGCTAGGGTCTGAGAAACCAGGTCTGGCCGCTGGGCGATCGCTTGATTCAACCGCCAAGACGCTTCTAAGGTTTCTATCGAATCAGCTGTTCGGCCCTGTTGGTGGGTGTCTATTACGCTCAGCAGGAGCAACTTCTGCACGTGGAACACATTCACGAAGCCGGGCAGCAAGCTATCGATGGGCATGTGCAACATATCCATCTCCCACAGGGGAAGCTCTGCGCTGAGCATGTGGGCTTGGATTTTTTTTATGGTGTCGTCGTAGGTGTCGAGGTAGCTAGCTAGGTCGGGTGGGGGAGCGTCTAGCGGTCCCGCTGTTTTTGTCGTTTGGGCATGTAAGAAGGTGAGCAGCGAGGGCGTGATGGTTTGAAATGCTACGGCTGCGTCTGGATTGATCTTCAGTGTGGGGTCGTTGCCGCCATTGGTAAGAAAGCCTAGGTCGGTGGCTAATCGGTCAAATTCTAGAGCCGATTCATTTTGCACATACACCGGCAGGTCAGAAAAGTACTGTATGGCCTGACGATCTATTTTGGGCTGCTGTTGGCGTGCTCGATGGCCCATCGCAAACAGCCCCACCAAAGGCACCCCAAGTATTGCAATGACGACTAAAAAGAGAAGCGGTCGCGGGCGGTGGAGCTGGATTTTTTGTTTTTTAGAAAGCTTCAAAGGGGTACGGGGGTGTAGCCGTAGGCACCCTAAGAACGGCAAAAAGATTGCCCTTAGCCTTCCCAAATTAAAAAGCTAAGGGCAGTCTTGTCCGATGATTGCGTATATCTACAGCCCTTTCGCCAGCCTATTTCGGTGCCATAGTGGGCTGTATGCGAGAAGCTGTCTGTGAGGGACTATGTGCGGGGTCTTGCTTTGTTCACCTTGAGTGTGCGACCCATCCATTCGGCACCATCTAGGGCAGCGATCGCAGCTTCTTCCTCTTCCTCGCTAGACATTTCAACAAAGGCAAAGCCTCTGACGCGGCCCGTCTCACGGTCGGTCGGAACCTTCACAGACTTCACCGTACCGTACTCTACAAAGACTTGATTGATGTCCTCTTGGGTGGCATCAAAAGAAAGGTTTCCGACGTAAATTGACATAAGGCGTCTCTAGCGTATCTCTAGAGTATGGATTACACGATTCTTTGGGTCGTACTACAATGCAAGTGCACCTGACTGACCACCCCCGCTACAGCCCAAAGTCACTACCCTGAGTATGTAGCTATGAGCAACAGTAGCATAGTGCCACGCAAGTGGAAGCATGCTAATTTACCTATTTCAGAATCTATTTCAGATTTATCTGTGTGCAGATTGCTCTAGCTGTAGTCCCCATTACAAAATGAATCTACCGGCCTGACGGCGAATCTGCCATGAGTACTATTTTTCACCTCTCTTTCCCGATTGAAAACATTCCGGATACGAAGCGATTTTATGTGGACGGTCTCGGCTGTGAAGTGGGCCGTGAAGGGAAAGGGTCTCTCATCCTAAATCTGGGTGGGCATCAGCTTGTTGCCCACGTTGTTCACTCGCCGCTACCCACGCAAAAGGGCATCTATCCTCGACACTTTGGTCTCACTTTTTCTACTGAGGAGGCGTGGGAAAATGCGCTAAATAAGGCCCGGGCGAACGATCTAAAGTTTCACCAGCAGCCCAAACATCGCTTCAAAGGAGAACGCATAGAACATCGTACGTTTTTCTTAGAAGACCCTTTTCACAATTTACTGGAATTCAAATACTACAAGTATCCTAGCGCTGTGTTTGGCGAGACTCAGTACTCACAGGTGGGCGATGCCCGTTAGGTGATTACCCCTTAGATAATGATTGTTTACCTGTTAACGGCTAGATGATAGGGCTTGTGAGATCGCCCTCAACCCATTCGGGTCTTGAATCATACGATTGTGGGTGGGGATATCCAATCGCTGACAGGTGCCAATGCCTAGCTGAGAACTCCACGCCGGGAGAATCAGCAGGTCAAACGGTGTCCAAAAAGAAAAAAGCTGTAGCTTCTCTAGGCGCTGTTTATCGCGGTTGAGCGAGGCGATAAACGGGCTGCCTGGTCGCATTTGGCGGACGCCTGGACGGTAGCTTCCAAGGGCCAGCAGGGTCCCGTGGTGGGGCGCAGATACCGTAATAAACTTTTCGACTTGGGATAGGCCGCCAAGACGCTGAATATAGTAGCGGCTAATCAGTCCGCCCATGCTGAAGCCTACTAGGTCAAAGGGCTGATGGACAGGGAGTGCCCTCGCTATAAACGCTGCCACCTGTTCTGCCAAGACCTCAATGGGCGCATCCCCATTGTTGGGGACCATGCTCAAGGCATAAACAGACCAGCCTGCTTTCTCTAGATGCGCCCTCAGCGGGTTAAATATTGCAGCCGTATTCCAGATACCATGCACTAGAACAACGGGATTTTTTTTTCTTTCTGTCAGCGGCTCATAGCTGACAGAGGGTGATGTTGCGATGTTGTCTTTTGGCACGGGCTAGCGTTCTTCCTTTTCCCGGCTTTCCCAGCGAAACAAAAACACCATAAGTGCGACAATTCCAACCTGCAGTGCTAGGTTGGGCAACGAGGCGGCAACATCGCGACCGGCCAAAATCTTGGTGAAAAAGACAAATCCGCCAATGGCACCTGAGGCCCCAACGGAGGCGTAGATAAACTTGCGCAAGCCTTTGTAGGGCGCTTGAGATTCGGCTACTAGTCGGTCGTAGCGGGCCTGACTCATGCCCTTGGGTGGGGTGGTTTTTGGCGTGTTTTGTTGCTTGCGTTTGGCCTTTTTATTGGCTGCTGTCTTTTTTGCCATGGTCTTTTTCGGGTGTCTGCTGTGCGATCGCGCCATATCGTTACTACCGGTACCATTGTGACAGGTCATGGCTGACAGGTCATGGCTGACAGGTCAGGTCCGAAAGGTCAGGCCAGGCGACCCATCCAAATTTTCTGAGAATAAATGGTGCGATCGCTTTAGGTTGCCTGCTATAATCGCTAACTCAGATAGCCCAATTCGAATAGCCCAACTCGCTAAGGCTAGCAAGATAGGGCTATCAGGAGGGCTATCAGGCCGATGTGGCTCAGGGGTAGAGCATTCCACTCGTAATGGAAGGGTCGTGAGTTCGAATCTCACCATCGGCTTTTTTAGTTCTGTGACTAGTAACTGGCCGTTGCTGTCTTTATTTGACCGGTTTGCCGACGGAGACTCTGCCTAATGTGGAGGCTAGGTCGTCTCTGCCTACTCGCACTAAGGCCGCATCTCGAATGCGACAGGCATCGCAAGTCCCGCAGGGTGCGGTTTCTCCTTTGTAGCAAGACCAGGTTTTTTCGATGGGGACCCCGAGCTTCAGTGCTCGCCGCACAATGTCGGCCTTAGAATCTAGCACTAGGGGGGCGACGAGGTCGGGGGAGTTGCCTTCTAACCCGGCTTTTGAGGAGAGGGTCGCTAGGTGCTGAAAGGCGGCTAGATACTCTGGGCGACAGTCTGGATAGCCGGAGTAGTCGACTGCGTTGATGCCCAGGTAAATGGCGGCGGCTTTTTGGGCTTCGGCTAGGGAAAGTGCGATCGCTATAAAGACCGTGTTGCGCCCAGGCACATAGGTCGAGGGGATGGCAGACGAAGGAATGGCTGATTCGCCTGTGAGGTCGTCTAATTCATCTATGGTTGCGCCGTCAGTCGGCACGGAGAGAGCCTCATCAGTGAGCGATGAGCCTCCCCATTGCGCCAAGTCTACTTTCACCACCCGGTGCTCTTTGATATCGAGCGCTGACACAATTTCTCTAGCGGCCATCAGCTCACGGTCATGGCGCTGACCATAGTCAAACGAAAGGGCAATTACGTCGTAGCCATCGGCGATCGCCTGGGCCGCGCAGGTCGCAGAATCCAACCCACCAGAGAGGAGTACCACCGCTCTGGGCCGATCCTCACTCAAAAAAGAGAGTGGCTGACCGCTGTGAGCTAACTTAATCTTTGAGCTGTCATTTAGACTGTCGTTTGGTCTAACGCTGTTTGGTCTAACGCTGTTTGGTCTAACGCTGTTTGGTCTAACACTGTGAGCTTCTGACCCGTCTTTCATATCCTGTTACCTTACCCCTAAGAATTTGTGCGTCTGTAGGCCTAGTCGCCAGTCCGGATGAGAGAGCACGTAGTCGAATGCTAGCTGCTGTCCCGATTGATTGGACCATTGAGGTTGCAATAGTTTAAAGGTTCCTTGCGACACTTTTTGGGCTTCCGACTCGGCCCAGGCAATATCCACTGCGCCGTCAATGACAACCTTAAGCTCATCTGCTCGGCTGTAGATGGCGGCAAGCGGCGGCTTAAACCGCTTAGGAGAAAGAGAAATCCAATCAAAATCACCGCTTAGCGGATACGAACCAGACGTTTCTAGATGTATCCTCAGGCCAGCTTGATGCAGCTCTCGGGTCAGCGCTTCCAAGTTGTGCATCAGAGGTTCTCCCCCTGTAATCACCACCATGAAAGGCTGCTGGGCAGCGGCCAAGGAAACGAGCTCAGAGACCTCCTGATGTGGATGACGCTTTGTCGACCACGAGTGTTTCGTGTCGCACCAGGGGCAGCCTACATCGCAACCGGCTAGGCGGATAAAAAAGGCACTGGCCCCAGTCCAAAAGCCTTCACCCTGCACAGAATGAAAGGTTTCTACGATCGGCAGTGTTCTTACGAGTGTTTTCACAAGCAGAATGATCAGCCTCACAAAGTCAGCTTACCTATCCTATGAGCGAACTACTCTGTGGACAATACTTATTCAAGAAGTTACAAAAAATACCTGCTTTGGCACTTGTTTCTGCGTAATAGACGAGTTGCTGCCTGCTTCAATCGGCGTCGTATTCGACCCATGAGTTAGGGGTTTCAGAGACTGAGACCTTTAGCTTCACTGACTCTGGCAGTCGTTCACAGGTTTTTTCGTGAATGTATTTGGCGATCATCTCGGCAGTGGTCTCGTAGGTATCTGGCATTACGTCGTTGAGCACGCAGTGGTCTAGTCCGCCTTTTTCGACGTCTTTTTTGGCCCAGCGGAGGGTTCTAAAATCTGTCACCATCGCCGGGTGCGGGCAGTATTCTGAAGACTGAAGTTTGTCGGCAGTCGCCTCTAGGCGCACCCGATAGGTATGGCCATGCATTCGTCCGCATGGACCGTCGTAGTCGCGGATAAAATGGGCCGCATCGAAGGTGAACTCTGTCGACAATTTCCACTTAGGCATATCTTTCTTCTCGGTTAGACCTCTCTAATTCCTGTTCATCGGATAGGATGCATACCTCTTTTCATTGACTTTTTCATTGACTGGGGCGCATATCCCTTCGACCCAAACGCCAACTATGCAAAAACGCCATGACAGGAATGCAATATTTGAACGTCATGCTGTTGATTGTATGTGTTCTTTACGGTCTGTAGATGCATGCAGAACTACTTATCCAAGTCAGCTTATCCAAGTCAGCTTATCCAAGTCAGCTTATCCAAGTCAGCGTTGCTCGGTGACGTCTTGTTGGTGACGTCTTGGGAGCAGTGTTTTAGGCGGAGCATTAGTCTATGTCTAAATGTGTTCGCCTGGGGTGTTAATGTTCATGACCAAACTTGAAGAGATACCTCAGAATATTCATCTTTTTTGTTTAAGTTTTTGTTGCACGTGAGAACAGCGCGCCGAGGCCGGGCTCTACATTAAAAGGCGCAGCGTACTTTAAGTAGGAAGCCGTTTTTATGGATTTAGGTCTAAAAGACAGAGTGGCCGTGGTCACTGGAGGAGATTCGGGTATCGGCAAAGCAACTGCCGAGATTTTGCTAAAAGAAGGGGCTAAGGTTGCTATTCTCAATCGCTCTTTTGATGAAATCGACGACCTCAAACCCTTTGGTGACCCCTTTCCCGTAAAGGCCGACATCACCAGCTTGGAACAGGTAGAAGCGGCCAGGGACAAAATTACAGAGCACTTCGGACCGGCTGAAATTGTCGTGCATTCAGCGGGTATCACAGGCGCAGTCGGCGACTTTCTTGAAATTGACGATGCCGGTTGGGAGCATACGATAAATGTGAACCTGATGGGGACGGTACGGATATGCCGCGCTTTTATCCCGGCGATGCGCTCGGCAGGCTGGGGGCGGATTGTGTTGCTGGGGTCTGAAGATGCGGTGCAGCCCTACATCGAAGATATGCCTTACTGCGCTTGTAAGGCGGGCACGCTGAATCTCACTAAAAATCTCTCTAAGGCCTATGCCAAAGACGGTGTGCTCACCAATATGGTGTCGCCTGCCTTTGTGGAAACGGCTATGACCAATGCCATGATGCGATCGCGCGCCGAAGAGAGAGACATCAGCATGGACGAAGCCGTCAAGAGCTTCCTCGCGGAGAACCGCCCTGGCATTGAAGTAGGAAGGCGGGGCCGCGTAGAAGAAGTGGCTGCTGTTATTGCCTTTTTGTGCTCTGACCATACCAGCTACGTCGTCGGGTCAAACTGGCGAGTAGATGGTGGGTCGGTCTCTACGATTTCGACCTAGGTCAGGGTAAGGCTCATTCTGTTGGATCGTCAGAAGAGACGATTTCTGTCACGGCCAAATCTAACGGCAGCGCGCCGCTTTTGAGCTGAATCTCTAACGCTTCTGCTGCTTGCTGGGTGAAGTTGCCAGAAATGGAGGCTTCACCGCCCTCAATGCCAGAGTCGGCAAAGGTGACATCTACCACCGGTGCGCTTAGCAAGACATCGTCTAAAAAGATGCCGATGGCGCGTCCGGTGCCTGCGATCGCTTTCGTTTGCTCGGCAAACAAGGCCGTTCCCTGCGAGTCGAGCCAGATCCTAACCTCCCAAGTATTAAATCCTGTTATCTGGACTGCTTGGGCATCTAGTAGCATCTCACCGGTAATTTCTCCGGGCTCAAACAGAGAAATCAGTTCCGCCCTGGCCTCATCGATCTGGGCTTGCAGCGCATCTGCCTCAGTGAGTTTGTCGGTTTGTTGCAATGTATTTTGCTCAACGAGCAGCCGCTGAAGCGTTTCGATGCCCTGGGCTAGTTCGTCCTCGGTGTCGGGCTTTTGGCTGCGTAGGGTTAGCTGCCCGACGCGGGTCAGTGTCTCTGAGACCGCATCGACGGCAGCCTCCTGGGGGAGCCTGACTATGAGCTGGTCGGGCTCTGCGGTCTCAAGCTCTGCGGCGTCGAGATTTAGCTCAGTGAGGCGCTTTTCTAAAATGCTTTTGGTGGCATCTAGGGTGTCTGCAGTGAGTTCGGTGTCCCTGTTGTCAGCGGTTGCTTTTAAGGTGAGCTGAGTGTAGTCGCGTAGCCGATTGGAGCAGGCAATACTGACTGTAGAGACGATAGAAATGACTGCTGCACTCACTAGGCCCCGTCTCAACTGCTGGGTTGTGATCATTTTCAGGTTTGCGATTTCAGAGTCGCTATATGCCGGTTTATGCCTATGCCAACTCAATAAGAGAGGCATTATGCCAATCCCAAAAGGGTTGAGCCCAAATTAGGCTTGTCCCACCATTATTTCATTAACTTGCTATTTCATTAACCTGCGCCCTGCCTAGCGCTACATCGTTTCGTCTTCTTCTGGGCGTTGCCCGCCAGGGTTGTGCTTGGGCAACAGCGGCGCTGCCACGTCGACCGCCGTCGCATAAAACCGCTGGGTGGGGTAGGCCAGCGAAATATCGGGACTCTTGGCAAATTCTCGCAGTACGTTTTCCCAGAGTACTTGCTCTGAGCCCCGGCGACGTCGGGGCTCGCAGAGATAGCGCATGGTCAGCAAGATGCCACTTTCTTTGACGGTGGTGTACACCGTGGGGGTCAGTTTTGAATAGAAGATCATGTATTTTTGGCCCGCTTTGCGCAAGTGCTCGTGGGCTGTGCCGCTGAGATGCTCGGCGTGGTTGTTGACCTGGGTAAATAATATTTTCTTGGCGGCTTCCCAATCGCTTTCAAAGGTTACCAAAACCGGTATTTCGTGCCAGATGTATTTAAACCCTTGGGAGTAGTTGGCAATGGTTTGTTGAAAGACCTGCCCGTTAGGAATGTGCAGAATTCTGCCGGTGCTCTGGTCTGTTTCTACCCAGTTGCCAATTTCCATGAGGGTGAACTGAAAAATGGCAATGTCGATGACATCACCGGAGTGCTCGCCGACCTGAATGCGATCGCCCATGCGAAAAGGCTGCCGCCAAAGGATAAACAGCCAGCCGATGACATTTACCAAGGGGTCGCGCAGCACCACGGCGACACCGGCTGCAAACAGGCCCAAAAAGGTGGAGAGCCCTCTTACGTTAGGCAGCCACAGCACCAGCAGCAAGAAGCCATACAGCCCGTAGCAAACGTATCCGAGCCACTTGCGCCAGGCGTAGCGCTGCCGGGGGTCTTTTACCTGCTTATTGATGATGCGGGTGATGCCGATGCGCAGGGCGCTAACCAGTAGCAGACCCACAACCGACGTAATGGCATTGCTCACATAGACAGAATTTGTGAACAGCTCAGCCGCTTCCGACACCTCAATCATTAAGAATAGGGAAGCCATTGAGCACATAGAAGGCATTAGATCGCACACTTAAAGGGAGAATAGACCAAAATAAATAGATAAGAACCGTTCATTTACGGAGGGCTGATTTACGTAGATTGTGAAGCCTAAGACGTAAAGTTTGTGGGTTTTATGTAGCTCCCATCAGAGTATTTACGTAATCATGTTCTGTAAAGCACCATGAATCATGAGAAATATAACTAGATCAGCTGCCCTTGAGCGGCGTTTTCCCAATGTGTGCAAAGTCCTCTATTTCCCTGGAAAAGAGGAGGAGCGAGCACCCCACGCACCCACCGGTCAGCTCGACTGGTACTTACGCAGCTCCATGTTGCCACGAGTCGGGGATGTCATTCCCTACGGGCAGTATTTGTTTTCGGTCACGACCGTCATCTTAGAAGACTGCTGCAGCGGCGACACCCTATTCAAGGTGGACAAGTACGCCGGTCGCCTGGCCGAAAGGGAAGACTCGCCCAAGTACCATGCCGTTATCTGGGTAGATTTTTGGGGCGTTAAGTCACTGGGTTAACGCGCTAAATTGACGGTGCTAAAGCAGCGGCTTGGCGACGTTTTTTTGCCATAGCCAGATGCCGCCTGTACAGAGTGCACTGGTCCACCACATGGCGGCTGCCTCAGATTTACCGGCAAACAGATAGCTGCTGCCCAGTAGGAGAAGTGCGATCGCACTTCCCCCCGATACGACCAGCATCATTTTTATGGTGCGAGTGGCTGTCAGCATTCGCTGTGCCAGGTCATCTCCAGCGGAGAGCTGCACAGAATTTTGAATGGCGGTTTGGAAGGCGGTGACTTTGCGAATATCGACCTGATAGTAGGTGCCTAGCTCAGGGTCGCGGAGGGCTGGGTCGGTCTGTAGGCCGAACTGTTTGGCAAGTGCGATCGCGGCTTTAATTTGCTTCTTTGTCGCGACGGGCTTGAGGGCTTCAAACAGTGACTCGCGGTATACGCCCGTTTGTGCCATGTCGAGAATCTGTCCGGTTAGCTCGTTCATTGAAAGCTGAGTCGTGATTGCCGTCGCCATATTGTTTTTCACTGCCAACAGAACGCTAAATTTCGAGGATGGACTAATAATATACGACTTATAGTACACTAGAACTATATTGTTCGCCCGTGCGTGTAGGTTCCTGCGAATATGCGCCAACCCGATGAAGCCGATAGACTAGTATCACGATAGAAATCACAGCATCGTTAATGTTCTGCGGTCTTACCCATGGTTCAGCAGCTCTCTAAGTCACAAGAGGCACCCCTTAATCCTACCGCTGTCGACTACCCCGATAGCGATGGCCAACCCATGTCAGACAATACCGAACAGTTCAAGTGGATTGTCACCATCAAGGAGAATCTAGAGCTGATCTATGCCGAAGATCCAGAGGTGTTCGTCGCGGGAGACTTGCTGTGGTATCCCATTGAAGGCAATAACAAAATTAGGCAGGCACCCGATGCCATGGTCGCCTTTGGCAGGCCTAAGGGCTACCGAGGCTCGTACATGCAGTGGAAAGAGAACAACGTGCCCCCTCAAGTGGTATTTGAGATCCTCTCTCCGGGTAATCGCCGCGCTGAGATGGCCAGGAAGCTGCTGTTTTATGAGCGCTACGGTGTAGAAGAGTATTACGAATACGATCCCTACAATGTGGAGCTGATTGGCCTGAAAAGGGAAGGGGCGGGCTTAGAAGCCATAGAAGCGATAGACGGCTGGACGAGCCCAAGGCTTAATGTCCGATTTGAAATAACGCCTGAGACATTGGTTTTGTATAGACCCGATGGCTCAAGGTTTTTGACTTATGTGGAGCTTGGTCAGCGTCTAGATGAGACGAATCAGCGCCTAGAAGAGACAAGTCAGCAGCTTAGCCAATCTCAGGCAGAAAACGCCAGGCTTGTTGAGAAGCTGAAGTCTCTGGGGATTGATCCTTCCGAGTTGTAGTTTAGCGATCGCTTTTTTCTGTTCGCTTCAATGACAAGCACAATAGCGACAGAAATAAACAGAAACTAAAAAGAGGTGCAGCCATATCGGCTACACCTCTTTTTCTGTAACTATTCAGTTCGCTATGGAGCCGGTGAATCAGCGCCTAGGCGGTCGGGCTACATCATGCCCATGCCACCCATACCGCCCATGCCACCCATGCCACCCATGCCGCCCATGCCGCCCATGCCACCGTCGGGCATCGGTGCTTCGGGTTCAGGCTTCTCGACGACGAGAACTTCGGTGGTGAGTACCATGCCTGCAACGGAAGCAGCATCCTGAAGGGCGGAGCGAACGACCTTGGCAGGGTCCACAATGCCGCTGCTCATCAGATCTTCGTACTGGCCTGTGAGCGCATTGTAGCCCTGGTTGAAGTCCATGACTTTGACCTTCTCGACGACGACAGCGCCTTCGGCGCCTGCGTTGTCAGCGATTTGGCGCAGTGGCGCTTCTAGCGCACGAATGACAATATCTACGCCCGTTTTTTCTTCATCTGTGACCGAAGCCTTCAGACCTTCTAGCTTTTGAGCCAGGTGCAGCAAGGTTGCCCCGCCACCTGGGACAATGCCTTCCTCTACAGCCGCTTTGGTTGCGCTCAGTGCGTCTTCGATGCGGAGCTTGCGATCCTTTAGCTCAGTTTCTGTGGCTGCACCGACTTTGATGACGGCGACGCCACCGGCTAGCTTGGCTAAGCGCTCAGATAGCTTTTCTTTGTCGTAGTCCGAATCGGTTAGCTCTAGCTCTTTGCGAATCTGCTCGACGCGCTTATCGATGTCAGCCTTGTTGCCACTTTCAGACACAATCGTGGTGTTGTCTTTGGTGATAGTGATTTTGGAGGCTACGCCTAGCATGTCTAGGGTGGCGCCTTCTAGGCTAAGGCCAACTTCTTCAGAAATGACCTGGCCACCGGTAAGCACAGCCATGTCGGCGAGCAGTGCCTTGCGACGCTCACCAAAGCCGGGCGACTTGATCGAAGCTACATTCAGCACGCCGCGAGCCTTGTTTACTACCAAGGTTGCTAGGGCTTCACCTTCTACATCTTCAGCGACGATCAGCAGTGGCTGACCGGAGCGAGTGACCTGCTCTAGTACAGGGACGAGATCTTGCACAGAGCTGACTTTCTTATCGACGATGAGCACGCGAGCGTTTTCTAGCTCTACAATCATGCGCTCTTGGTCGGTCACGAAGTAGGGCGACATGTAGCCTCGGTCGATCTGCATCCCTTCTACTACGTCGAGTTCGGTGTCTAGGGACTTAGATTCTTCGACGGTGATGACGCCATCTTTGGTGACTTTGTCCATCGCCTGGGCGATCATGTCGCCGACCATGTCGTCGTTGCCAGAGGAAACAGCCGCCACTTGGGCAATGTCGTTTCCGGCGACGGGCTTGGATGCGTTGGCAATTTCAGAGACAAGCTCAGCGACTGCTTTCTCAATGCCGCGGCGAAGGCTGACTGGATTGGCGCCTGCTGCCACGTTTTTGAGGCCTTCACGAATCAGTGCCTGGGCCAGTACAGTTGCGGTGGTGGTACCGTCGCCTGCTAGGTCTTTAGTTTTAGAGGCCACCTCTTGAACCAGACGTGCGCCTGTATTCTCATAGGGGTCTTCTAAATCAATTTCCTTAGCGATTGTGATGCCGTCGTTGACGATTTGAGGGGCGCCAAATTTCTTCTCAAGGACCACGTTGCGGCCTTTGGGACCCATGGTGATTTTGACTGCGTCTGCTAAGGCATTGACGCCGCGCTCAAGCGCTTGGCGCGACTTTTCATCGAATAATACTAATTTCGCCATATGCCAGTTGTTACGAATGTCTGCATTCCAGGTTTTAGCACTCGGTAGCCGAGAGTGCTAACCCATATAGCAATGTATCGAGCATGGCGTAGGGGCAAAAGTCGCAATAACCGATCCTCTGTGTCGTTTTTGGGGTGGGGCTGAGGAAGGGTTAGTCGGTATCTATGACGAAGCGCCAACATCCCGATTAATGTCAGGGATGTTGGCGCTCGTTTGTGGGTTGAATGGCTAGCTAGTCCAGTGCGCCGGGGCCTTGAATTTGGCCTTCGACGGGGCCATCAATTGCTTTCCAGGCGGGTAGGCCGCCTCTAAGGACGCTGACTTTCTTGAAGCCTGCGTCACTGAGCTTCATGGCTGCGGCTGAAGAGTCGTTGTCAGAATCGCCGTATACATAGATGTCTCTGTCAAAGGAGAGCGATTTTTCTGCTTTGCCAGACAGGTCGCTCATGGGCATGGTCATTGCGCCCATGATTCGCTCACGGTTAAAGGCTTCGCGATCGCGCACATCCAAAATAGTTAGGGCTGGCTCACCCCAATCCAGACGCGACTTGACATCACCCGGGGAAGCAACAACATCAAAATCGGTGGAGACAGGGGTTGCCTTGCCAACGGTTTCCTGAACAGAATCAACGGCGTCGAGGACTTTACCCTCAGCGGCCTCTGCTTTATCAAGCACTGCTTCAGCAGCGTCTTGAGTGGCTTCTACTGCTTGGTCTACAGCTCCGTCAGTCATCATAAAAATTCCTTTTGCTACGGTGTTGTGAACTGGGTTGCGACAAAGTTTCTTAAAACGTGTCGCCAGAGACGTTTCAGTGCAGACGCTACGGTTGACTTGCCTCAGCAACGGTGTCCGTAAAATTAGTCACATCCGACGTTGCCGGTGACGCTGCAGAATTGGGGTCGAGTTCGAACCGGTTTTCGTCACGCGATTCGAGCTTTTCTCGGGTAGCAAGCGGGGTTTCTGGCTGAATATCTAAGCCAGCTGCCGTACCGAGCTGGTCGATGCCCAGTTCTGGGTCGGGGCCAGGGTTGCCTGCAAAGGCACCTTTGCTATCGACTGCGGTCTGCTTGGGCTGAGAGTCTGTTTTTTCCATACTGCGGGTAAAAAAATCCGTTTCGTCTGCTAGCAATCTAAAGTTTTCTTACGCAGAAAACCTCTACAAAGAGAGGGAAGTAATCTCTTTCCTTCAGGAGAACTTTTGAGCTTGGCGGACTGGAAAGATTTGCCTGGGCGGACGGTTGGTAGCAGCAATGGCAGGGACGTCAGTAAAGTTTTAGCTGCAAGATTTTTAGCCGTAAGATGTGCTTGCTATATACTGCAGAGGCGACTTGCAGCGACGAGTTTTCCAAGAATAATGTGTTTGGATGACTGAGTTGCACTTCTAAAATTTTTGAAAGTTTAAGGACAAACTATGCGCGGCTTAAAGGGCAAAAACGTCTTGATAACTGGGGCAAGCAGTGGCATTGGGAAGGCGATCGCAATTCGGTTTGCCGCTGAAGGTGCCCATGTTGCGGTCAACTACTACCGAGGAGAGACAGAAGCCGAAGAAACCGTCAAAGAGATGCGCACCGCTAGCGCCGACGCAGGCATCGCCGCTGGCAGCCTCAAAGATATGACCGTCCAGGCAGATGTCTCTAAAGAAGACAATGTGGCAGCAATGTTTGAGCAGGTGATTGCCACCTTGGGCGGAATAGACATTTTGATCAACAATGCGGGCATGCAGATTCAGGGCGCTTCCCACGAGATTCCGCTCGACAAGTTCGACAAAATGATAGATATCAACATGCGGGGCGCTTTCTTATGCTGTCGTCAGGCGATCACCCACTTTCTACAAAATGGCGGCGGTGTCATCGTCAATGACTCCAGTGTCCATGAGCTGATTCCGCGTCCGCAGTATGTGGGCTACACCATGAGTAAGTCAGGAATGCAGGGCATGACGCGAACCCTCGCCCTAGAGTACGCCCGAGACAATATCCGAATTAATTCTTTTGCACCGGGTGCGACGCTGACTCCGATTAACCCTTGGAAGGACGATCCCCAAAGGAAGGCTGACATCGAAAGCCACATCCCTATGGGCCGGGCGGCGATGCCAGAAGAAATGGCCGCAGTTGCTGCCTTTTTGGCTTCTGATGACGCTGCCTACATCACCGGGCAAACGCTCTTTATCGATGGTGGGCTTTCTCTCTTTCCTTCGTTTAGAACGCCGTGGACGGGGTGATCTGCCGGGTTTGTTGAACTGAGAACCGTCTGAGAACCACTGGGAACCGTGGAAAGGAGCAGAGAATGTTGAGATCTTGGATGGTCATTGCTGGGGTCGGCTTTGCGATCGCGCTCCTTTCAAACATTATTCGACCCAAAGATGTGAAATGGTTTAGACGCTTAGAAAGGCCCCAGTGGCTGACCTTCGAAAAGCTCATTCCGGTTATTTGGACCGTTACCTTTGTGTGTGCGGGCTGGTCGGCCTATATCACCTGGGAACAGACTCAGTCTTGGGCTTGGATGGGGGCTTACATTCTGCTGGAGCTGGTGACAGTTGCCTTTACGCCTGTGCTCTTTTGGTCTCATAGCTTAAAGGCGGCCACCGTAGTCGGGGGGACTGGCTTTGTGATTGGTTTAATGCTGGCGCTGAGCTTGCTGGACGTCTCTGTTTGGGCGGCTGTGCTGCTGATTCCGTATTTGCTGTGGAGCCCGGTAGGAACCTACACCACGTGGGCGATGGATGGGCTGAATTAGGCCGCTATTTAGTGCCGCTATTTAGTGTCGAGACTCGTACCGCTGATTCAATGCTTAGTCGTCGGGTCGGGTGAAAATCGGCTTAGATTCGTAGGCTTTCCACTCGCCTTGGTAGCGCTCGCACACTAGGGGCCTCAGCACAAACTGAGGTGGTTTTGCTGACTCCGGTTCGAATCGGACATCTACCCGCAGCGCTGTGTAGGGTCTGCGGGTTTTTGAGCCATGGCCTGCTCGCCCTAAAAAGAGATGGCTTTCCGCGACGGGCTGGCCATACTCTTCTAGCACGGGACCTTCTTTTCGCTGTCTGCGCAGGCTGAAGCCGCTGCCACCGCAAACCACCCAGGGAATCATCCGATCGCCGTGCCCGGTTTCTAGGGTTCGCAAATATTCAAAGCAGTGGGCATGGCCGCTCAGCACGAGGTCGACCAGCGGGCGAGAGTATTCGCTAACGGCTAGCTGCACTTGGTCTAGCACTTCTCGCAGATGGGCACGCACTGCCAGCGTTTGGCCCTGAAACCATTTGGTTTGCTCGGTGACGTAGGGCGGATGGTGAAAATAGAGCACGCGGCCTTTGGCGGTGGGGTCTTGCCAAGAGGCGATGAGGCGATCGCGCAGCCAGTTTAGCTGTTCTGTATCGAGGGTGTTGCTGTCGTCTTGGGGGACGCTCAGCTGCTTGTCGATATCGGCTATTTGCTCTTCGATTTGCTCCATCTTGGCGTAGATGTGGCTGGCTCGGTCGGCCTGCTCTAGGATATCGACGTTTAAGGTTTGCAGTTCTGCGTCGAGCGATCGCATCTCCTGATCGAGCGTATCTCGCAGCGCCTCTATTTGCTTCCGTTGTTCACGGCCTTCCTCGGTTTGGGGTAAGGGCTGCGGCGCATTAAAAGTGTTACTATCAAGCGCAAAAAAGTCGATTCCTCCCCGGCGAAACGTGTAGTAGCGATTGGGCAAGCGGGTAAATTCGCCCGGGATGTAGCGTAAGCACCGACCCGTTTCGCTTTTGCCTGTGTAGTGGCGCTGCAAGTGTTCCTGTAGCTGACGGCCACTCAAAGCCTGAACATAGTCTAAAAAGGCTCTGGCAAATCCCTCGCCTTGATGAGAACCGTGCCAGCCCACATCCAGGTTGATCCGTCGTCGTAGCAGCCGTCTGACCGGGTAAAGCGCCTTACTCAAGAGACCCGCAACCAGTGCCAAATCGTAGTAGTCATGGTTGCCCAGCACCGGCAAAAACGGCAGGTTGAAGGTCATTTTATCGAAGCGAATGCTGTGGGCGTTTTTCCCGCCGACCAAAAACTCCCGGTAGGGCTTAATGAAATTGTCTGGGTACTGCTCGCTCGATCCCACCAGGTACACCACATCTCCGGTGTGCAAAACAAACTCGCAGTCGGAAGCGTGCTCTACCAGACGCTTGGCAACTCGACGCTGTGGCCGGTCTCTGAGATGACGGCTAGTGCCGCTATCTCCCAGCACCAAAAATGAAAACCCTGACGGGCTTAGCGCTGCTTCCTCCCCGGCTAGCTCAACCCGGGTCTGGTCGATGCCTGCTTGAACGATGGCTGAGTGCTGCCAGCGCACTCGTTCTTTCATCCGCGCAATCTTAACGGAGATGGGCGGATCAACGACTAATCGCATAGGTGAACTCTAATAGCAATCAATATCGGTTTTGTGATGGCTTTCGCTGATCTGCTGGCTACGCGTTCAGCGGCCTCGGACATTTAGCGTGAGCCTCACACAACCTTACTTAACAATTATGGCTAACCCTCTTGGAGCCCGGCTTTAAGACATTCCGTATACAGCGGGAAGCGGCAGGAAATATCTACTATGGATAAAGTATAAATACTCATTGATTGATAGGAGGGCCTACTGATGTGAGCTAGGTGCCTTCAGTCAAGACGTTTTCAGCGAGACGTTTTAGCTTGGATAGTCTTCTGTGGCTAAGAGCAACATAGCCCACTTAGCTCTGTGATGCATCCAACGTTAGTCATAGTCTCCGACCCCATTAAAATCAGCAAGATAAACAAAAAATGACAAACAAAATACTAGAAGAAACCTCCGAAAATGTGAGTAATCGCTGTTTTTGCTGTGATGGACAGCTGATTCAGCAGGTTCGCAACCAAACAGTGCGCTGGTACTGTCTCAACTGCCGTCAGGAAATGCCCAACTTCTGCAATTTGCCAAGCAAGGCGAAGGCTAATGAGTCAAATACTCAGGCGGACACTCAGGCAGATAAGAAGGGGCTGAAAACTAGAGCGGGTAACATGGCCCCGACATCATCGACCTCAGGAGCTTCGGCGTCAGAATCCTCTGCTTCGGCATTGACAGCGTAGGAAATCGTTTGGAAAAGTGGCCTGTGTCGCTCCTATGAACTTTCTGTGGAGATCAGTGATTTCACGGGCTAGCAGTGTAAATTGAAAAGTGAGCGCGTAGGCTATGTGCCTGGCATCACTACTGTGTCACTGCTGATGTACCAAAGAAATCGCAATCTGTTTTCGCTTTTAGCGGTGCTCCTGACGGCAGTCCTGATTGCGGCCATTGGCGGGATTTTTTTGTTTGTTGCGGACCAGTTTGGTGGGGGGCCTCGCCTGCTATCGGGTGGGACTGATGTGGGGCGCGAGATAGAGAGGCAGACGGATGGAGACCCTCTAGTTCTCCGTGGGGATGCCGTCAGCGCAGAGGCGGTCTCTGCGACACCCCATCTAACTTTGGGCACACACACTGCGACTGTACTGAGTGTGACGACGTCCCAGAGCAGTCCGATGGTTGCCAGCGGCAGCTATGACAACAGTGTGAAACTGTGGAACCGCAACGACCCGACGGCAACTCGGGCGCTTTCTCACAGCGGCCGGGTAAATGACCTAGCCTTTACGCCCGATGGTCAGTATTTGGTGACTGGCAGTGGCGCTGGCAATATTAAGCTTTGGAACCTGCCTTCTAACCTATCGGGTCAGCGGTTGGAGCGGTCGGAAGATTTGCTGGAGGCGACTTTTAAGGGCGAATCTGGACGGATTACGAGCCTGGCGATTGATTTGACGAGTCGTGCGATCGCCAGTGGTAGCAGCAACGGCACGCTGAAAATTTGGGATATTACCCAATCGGTGCAAGTGCCTACCGTCACCACCCTCAAGCCCCTCGGCCCGCAGATAAACGCGCTTGCCTTTCACCCCATTGACCCAAACCTGCTAATCAGCGGAGACCAAGACGGTACGGTGAAGATCTGGGACCTTGCCCGGGGAGAGCCTCTTCGCATCCTTGAGGACAGCGCCGATCGCATTGTCAGCGTCGACATCAGCCAAAACGGCCAGTACATTGCCAGCGGCAGCTACGACCAGACCATTCGGATTTGGGATCTTGAGACGGGGGAGCAGGTGCAGACGCTCACTGGGCACGACTTTGTGGTGAGCGATGTTTCGTTTAGCCCGGATGGCACGCTGCTGGTTAGCGGTAGCTACGACGAATCGATCAAGGTCTGGAATTGGCAAAACGCCGCAGAAGCTTGCACGCTGAACGGACATGCAGGGTTTGTGTATGCCGTTGCCTTTGCCGATAGTGGCAATACCCTGGTTAGCGGCGGTTACGATGGCACGGTGAGAAGCTGGGACCTTACAGCGCCTGCCAACCAAAGCTGCCTGTCTCAATAGCCGCTTATTGCGCAGCTGTTTACTGTGCAGCCGCGATCCAGCTGTCAAACAAGGCCCGATTTTCGTTGATCCAGGCCTGGGCGTGATTTCTGATATCAGCAGGCGTGTTTTCTCCGCTTTGCATGCTCTGGTTTTGCAGGCTCACTGCCTCAGCGGGTACGCGCACCCTCTCAAAGAATTTCTGAGCCGTCGGATTGGCGTCTAAAAATTCGCGACTGGCTAAAATTTCGATTTGGTTGACGGCGAAACCGAGATTTTTGCCGTCGACGGTGGTTTGTGTCTCTGGGTCATAGCTCTGTGGCAGCGCGGTGTAGGGCACTTCTAGCCATTCCACCTGCTCGCCCGGCGTGAGCACATTACTCACCCACAGCGGGGTCCAGGTGTAGTACAGCACAGCGTCTCCTGCGGCCTGATTTTTAATCACCTGATCGATCAGCGCGAAGTAGTTGTCGCTGTCGTGCTCTACGGTGTCTCGTAGTCCGTAGGCGTCTAGGTGATGTTCGATGACGCTGCGACAGCCCCATCCGGGCGGGCAGCCGACTAGGTTGGCTTTGCCGTTGCCGTCGGTATCAAAGAGGGCGGCGATTTGGGGGTCTTTGAGCTGCGCTAGGCTGTTGATTTGGTAGGCGCGGGCGGTGACTTGGTCGATGGCGTAGCCCTGCAGCGCATTTTCGACGAGGGTGCCTGCTCGTACCAGGTTGGCTTCTCCGCCGTTGGCTTCTAAAAAGCTGTTGTGCAGAGGGTTCCAATGTACGGTTGTGTAGTCGAGGTAGTTGTTGGCGATCGCGCGATGAATGGTGTCGTAATCCACTTCCGAGCCAGACACTACCCGGTACCCCAGCTCTTCGAGACCGATGTTGACAATCTCGGTCTGAAACAGTTCTTCGAGGGTGCCGTAGGCGGGCCGAAGCAACACTTCTGGCTCCACAAGGGTTGGCTCTGCGCAGCCAGATAGGCCCAGCAGCGAGCCGCCCATCAGACCCAAGATGCTTCCCAAGATGCCTCTGCGGACGGCTCTACTTTGGCTAACTATGCTTACATCCAGGCTCACTGGATTAGTCTTCCTTTTTGATTTCGGGAATGATGTCGGGTCGCTCTGCATTTTCCCAACCGGCGGGGCGCTTAGAGTTGTACCAGGCGACTGACCCGATGCCTACCGCTGCGGCAAAACCAATCACACCAACAATGCTCAAAAACGTCGAATAGGGAAGTCCGCCGGGCGCTGCTTCCTGCATAAGTATGTACATGTTTTAACCGCCTAATTTTTTAAAAAGACAACTCTTCCTAACCATACCAGCTGAGGTTTGTTGCAGGTATGGTTAGTCACATCAAAACACCTCCCAGCCTACGCCAGCTCGTTTGGTCGGTTGACCGGTACTTACTTCTGCGCTGGGGCTGCTTTGGCGGAAAATCTCGGCTAGAATTTCGGCGGACTCTACGAGCCTGGGGCCGGGTCGGTTGAAGTACTGGTTGCCATCGGTGAGGTAGACTTGGCCGGTGCGAACGGCTTGTAGCTTGGGCCAGCTGGGGTGATGGGCCATCTCTTCGGTTGCCTGTCGGGTTTTGGCTAGGTCGTAGCCACAGGGCATTACGACGATGACCTCTGGATCTGCGGCTATCAGGGCGTCCCAATCCATCCAGGCGGAGTGCTCGCCCGTTTTGCCGAAGCAGTCGGTGCCGCCCGCGATCGCGACCAGTTCTGGCACCCAGTTGCCTGCGCACATGAGCGGGTCGCTCCACTCTATGCAGGCGACGCGGAGACCTTGGCTGACCGGATTGACCGCACTTCTAATCTCATTCAGACGTGCTTTCAGTGACTCCACTGCCGACTGGGCGATTTTCTGGTTTGCGGAGAGTGCGATCGCAACCCGGTCCATATCCTCCCAGACATCTGCTAGCCGATTGGGCTGGAGTGACACTACCTGAATCGGCGTCTCTGTGGTGCCCGCTAGCTCGGAGACGGCTTGCTCTACATCGCTGAGGCTCACGGCACACACCTCGCACTGGGCCTGGGTGATGATATGAGTTGGGCGGAGTTCTGCCAGCAGTTCGGCGTTGATGCGATATACGCTCAAGGCGGACAGCAGCAGGTCGCTGACTCGCTGGTGAATTTCTCCGCTGGTGCCTTCCGGGTCGAACTTGGGGGCTGTGCAGATGGGGAGATCGCGAACGAAGGCGGGAAAATCACATTCGTGCGATCGCCCGACAAGCGCGTCACCATAGCCCAAACTCGCAACAATCTCAGTTGCACTTGGAATCAGTGACACGATCCGGAGTTCAGATGTCGCCATAGCGCCCTTACCTTTCTTGCCCAACTTCTTGACCAAATCAAAAAACTTACATTTCACACCGACTCAAGAACATCTTACGGGCACACTGTGCCTACATGAGGTGCCTACATGACGGCGCTCGTATTTCGATGACAGACTTCGATAACGTGACGTCTTTGACCCTGCCATGCATCTGATCGCTTCGCCCCAACCGCCCCAGCAGTATCCTACTTTGAGTGCAGGAAGTCCGCAGTCGTTGGGCATTCACTCTACGCTGAGCATGCTGCCGCTCTACACGTTCACCGTCACCGGTGACTGTGCCATTCGCGATTTGATCGATCACTTTACTCAGTTTCCTAAGCTACCCGGCGTTGTTGTTTCAGATGCCGAAAAAATGACCATTCTGTCAAGACAACACTGTCTTGACTGCCTTTTGCATACTTCGCAGATTCAGCACTTTATCGATAGCCCGGTGCGCATCTTACTAAATCAAACGTGCACTAAGCCACTTCTGCTTGACGGTAGCACGTCTATCTTGAACGGTGCTAAGCAGGCGCTAAAACGCCCTTATGATCGTCAGAGTGAACCACTCCTTATTTTCCAAGACGAAGAAGAGTATCAAATTTTAGATGCACATACGCTCAATGTTGCCCACTGGCACATTCGTGGCATTGAGACTCAAATTCGCTACGAACGGCTGCAGATGCAGATTTTGGAAAGTGAGAAAATGGCGGCGTTGGGTCGGCTGGTCGATGGTGTTGCTCACGAAATTTTAGACCCGGTGAGCTTTATTTGGGGCAACTTGAGCTACATTGCCAACTACACAAAACAACAGCATGAGCTGCTGCTGGCCTACGAAAAAGCGCTGCCTAACCCAACTGAAGAGATTGTTCAACTCAGAGAAGAGATTGAAATAGACTACCTGCGCAGCGACTTTCCGGCTGCCATAAAAAGTGCCAGAAGCGGCGCCCATCGGCTCAGGCAGCTGGCAACCAGTCTGCAAAACTTTTGCCACATCGATGAAGTTCACCCCAGGCCCACTGACCTCAACACGCTGCTAGATAGCACCCTCCGACTGCTCAAAAGCCGGTTAACCACGCCTATTACGGTAGAGCACAGCTATGGCAAGTTGCCGCCGGTGCCTTGCTTTTCGGGGCAGCTGAGTCAGGTGTTTATGAGCATTTTTACCAGTGCTATCAATGCGCTGCTGGCGCAGGTGTACACAGAAGAGATGACGGTGGGCGATGTCTCTACAGATGGCCCCGACCTAAGCCAGCGCGCCCCGCTAAAAATTACGGTCACAACCTGCGTTCGTGCCGACCAGCACAAGCCCACCAGCACACCGAATGAATCGAGGTGGGTAGCCATCATCATCAGCGACAATGGGCCGGGCATTCCCCCGGAGGCAAAGGCTAAAATTATTGATTCTTTTTCAACAGAAAACCGCTACCTGAGAGAAACTGGCCTGGCGATTAGCTACCAAATCATTACGGCTAAGCATGGCGGCAAGTTTTGGATTCGTTCGGTTCACACCTCAGAAATTAGCGAAGCAGATGCGAACCATCCGACGGGGACAGAATTCGAGATTTTGCTGCCGCTGACGATGGGTGAGTCTAGCAAGGTGTGATTGGGCGGGTTAGTTGGGGAGCGATCGCAGTCCTTCTTCATAGCCGATGCGGGGGTCTTCGCAGGCATCGCCTAGCTGCGGCGGGCAGGTGGTTCTATCCAGCTGAATATGCGAAAGGTCAATCATTTCTAGCGCTCTAGCTGGGGCGTAGAGGACTGCGAGCGGACCGATATCTGAAATCGGATTGTGAGAGATATTGATCGATTTCAGCTGCGTTAGCTGTGCTATTGGGGCAATCGTATTTATCTGGTTGTAGCTGACGTCTAGCCTTTTTAGCTGAACCAAGTCGGCGATGGGAGAGATGTCTTTGGTTTGGGTGTTTGAGATGTGGAGTTCGCTCAGCTGGGTGAGCTTGGCGACCGGGCTTAGGTCTTCTATTACTCGGCCAGTAAGCGTGAGTTTGGTGAGGTTTGGCATCGCTGAGGCGATGATCTCTAAGTCGACTGAAATGGGTAGGTCCACCGCTAGGCTGGTGGGCGGTGAGGTTTCTTCTGCGGGCTGGTGAATTTGTAGTTCAGTGATCTTGGAGAGGCGTTTGCTGGCGATCGCACAGTCTTCAGTGCCCATCGCAGCTAGCAGCGCATCCGATGTCTCCCAGCCGCTATTGCCACCGCCTTCGCAAACGGTTAGAAAGGTGTTCTGCGGCGATGTATTGGCAGCGGGCGGCTGAGGAGATACATCCCAATCGGACAAGGGATCGAACGTAGCGCCGCTTGAGGGTGAGTCTTCAGAATCTTGGTTAGAACCTTGGGGTATTGGGTCTGTGAAATTTGGCGCTGATGTTACTGACTCTGATGCGGGCGCTGATACTTGAAAGTTATTAGAGTGAACAGGTGGATGCGCTTGTTCTGTATGGGTTGCAGAATCTACTGATTCCTGTGAATAACTGTCGGTCGGAGCGGGCTCTGCAGACTGACGATCAGACGCCTTATTTCCGCAGGCTGTCACTGTGAGAGCGAGTAGCAGTGCAAAGGTTGTTCGAATTCTCAATGTTTGAGACAGCCTGAAAAAAGTCATGGAAACCCTTCAAAAAAGCTAAAAAGCAACTTCCAGGAGAACCAGCCCCCTCCTGTAGATTTCCCGAATGAAACAATGACTTTAGCGGTTATTCACGGGCGCGTGAGCCATCGATGAACCTGTTCGTAAATCAGGTGCCGGTTGCTACGCGCTACTCCCTCTCACGCGCACAAACCTAGGCTACGCGTCGACTACGGCATAGGCGCGAACGGGAAATGTGCCAAACCGCTTCACCTTGACAGGGACTGCGTGAAAGGTGAACTCGTCGGGTAGTGCGCCTAGGCCGCACATATGCTCAACGATGGGGATGTTGTTGCCTAGTAGAACGGAATGGACGGGGCGATCGCCGGTGGCTGTGCCATCAATGTTGTAAGAGTCGATGCCCACTAGCGTCGCGCCCGCATTTTTTAGCCAGTCTCCCGCTTCTGCGGTTAAGTGTGGATGGTCTTCAAAGTACTGGTCTGTTTGCCAGTGCTGGTCCCACCCGGTATGGATAAGAACAGCTTTCTCCCGCACGTCTGCTTCGGCAAATAGTTCGGGACCGATGCTTTGCTGGTCTGGCTGGGCGTGGAAGACGATGCCTTCTAGCTCGGCAAGCGATTCTAACGGCAGTTCGGATAAGTCTTTGCCATCTGCATACCGGTGGAAGGGGGAATCGATGTAGGTGCCTGTGTTTGCTACCATCTCGATCTTACCGATGTGGAAGGTTGTGCCCTCGGCGTAGTAGGCCTTAGAAGCTTCTCGGGTCAAAAAGTCGCAAATAATTGGCGCGGGTACGCCTTTGTAGGTCACCATGCCATCTTCTACCGTGTGGCTTAGGTCAATCAGTTTCTTCATAGGGTCTTTTCGCTTGGTGTTTTCTCTTTTGAGCTGGGTTGGATGAGTCTGGCGACCATTTCTGCCCGAGAAGAAACGGCAAGCTTTCGATACATTCGCTTGAGCGCTTGCTTCACAGAATTTTCAGTAATCCATAATGCTTGCCCGATGCTTTTATTGGTGAGTCCTTGGGCAACGAGGTCTGCAATCTCACGTTCCCTAGGCGTGAGCACATCCGCAAGGGTAATCGGTGGCAAGGCTGGCGTCTGCTCTTGGCGCAGCGTTCTGATCTGGCTCGACAGATGCAAACACAGCGCGCTCAAATCTGCCAAATCTGCTGCGGAGAATGCATCGGCCTGTCGGTGACGGGTGAATGCGACTCCCCCAGCTAGCTCACCGCGAAGAATAATCGGACCTGTCAGCACGTGGCCGTGGTCGGCGCGGGGGCAGATTGTTTTCCAGACGCCGGGCGGTAAAACAATTTCGTCGTGAACGGCGGTGTGTCGCTGTACGAGGTAGCGCAACACAGGGTTTTCATCGAGGGACAGCGCGCGCCTCATGAGTGCCGGTATTGGCTTGTTGGGCGATCGCTCAACTTGTAAAAACGCTTCTGCAAAAAACAACGCCGCCCGATGAGCTGCAAAGTGGTCTCCCATTTGCGTGGTCACGATCTGTTTTAGAGTCGCTTCGTCTGAGGCCTGTGCGATCGCGCTAAACAACCGCTGCAGTCGGTCTATCCCAGTCGAAGGCAACTCTTCAATTTTCCCAGTCATATCGTCACTGTCCCCTCATTGCTTGCCAACTCTGTCCTCACCGCGTTGCAAGGTGTACCCGATTGAGGTCTATCCGCCAGTCACTTGCAAAACCTAGGCTACCAAAGACACTCATTCAGGCCAACTCCCATGACCCTCTCTGCACCTCCCGGTTATACACCTCCCGGTTATGCACATCCCGATGTTTTGGTCAGCGCCGAATGGCTCGCAGGCCGCTTCCACGACAACAGCGTGCAAGTTGTCGAAGTGGGCATGAGTCCAGACAGCTGCGCTGAGCACATTCCAGGCGCGGTGTTCTGGCATATTTTCACAGACCTGATCAACCCAGATTTCAGCCAAAAGCTAGATCCTGCTGCGATGGCGATGCTTCTGTCTCGCAGCGGCATCACCCCAGAGACTACCGTCATCGCCTACGGTAGCGAGCCGGGGACCGGGGGGTGGATGTTTTGGCTCTTGACGCTGATAGGCCATCGTCACGTTCGCGTGCTCAATGGTGGGCATCGCTATTGGGTCAAGCATGGTCATCCAGTGACCGACCAATTTTCGATACCACACCCTACAACCTACCCGACAGAAGCCCTAACAGCAGACCTGCAGGACACAGAACGACGCATCACCTATGCAGACCTGCGTACCCTCTTCCAGCAGTCGGACCGCTCCGAGGTAGCGCCTATCTTTTTAGACGTGCGCACAGAGCAGGAGTATAGCGGTAAACAGTATTTGATCAAGCCACCCGAAGAGGATGAACGTGCTGGGCATATTCCAGGTGCTGTTCACCTTGACCATCTGCTGACGATGAATGAAGACGGTACTTTCAAGGGGTTTGATGAATTGAAAAGTCTGCTGGTTGGGAAAGGCATTACTTCGGATAGCGTGGTTATGCCCTATTGCGCTATCGGTGCGCGCTCAGCCTACATGTGGTTTGTGCTGAAGTATCTGCTGGGATATCCTACCGTGCGCAACTACGATGGCTCTTGGAATGAGTGGAGTCGCGTGCCTGATGCACCGGTAGACTCTTCTTTTTAGATAGAGATAGGTTTTCAGCTGTTTTCTATGCCGGGAAGTAGAAATCTTGTCAGCGTCGAGACGGCTTCTTCGATGTGTTCGGCGGAGGTGTCTGTCAGTAGGGCGCCTGGTTTACCAGCTTCACCGAGTACTCTGATGAGGCTGGTGACCACGAGATCTAGCTTCCAGGTGAGCTGCGATCGCGACTGATCTGGGAGCGATCGCTGCAACGCATCTAAAAATTTCTCTGTGCTGGGCCGAAACTGCTCCTCGGCGATGCTCTGAACGGGCGCGGGCTCCGTCCGGCAGCGCCCTACAAATTGACTGCGCGTAGGATGGGCCTCTTTGCCCTTCAGCACAACGACAAAAGAAGAGCGTATGTAAGCCTTCAGTATCGACTCTACTGAAGGGGGACCCGCTGCCGAATTCATCAAGTCCTCTAGTTCGGCCAGGTGCATTGTCACGATTGGCTGAGAAATGCGACTCAAGACCGCCCGAAACAAATCCTGCTTTGACCCGAAGTGGTAGTGCACTGCCGCCAGGTTCACTTTGGCCTTGCTCACGACGTTTCGCAGCGTTGTGCCTGCGTAGCCATGGACCGCAATTTCACGCTCTGCCACATCTAAAATTTGCTCTTTAGTTTCTAAAGATGAGGCATTAGA
>JBCBFY010000054.1:0-30712 GCA_038527325.1 Cyanobacteria bacterium J06614_10 | reverse complement strand
GGCGGCATTTCAACGATCTCTCCTCGAATCAGCTCCACTCGCCTATGGTCGAGTACGCCCGACTCGACCATGGCGTGATATTCCTCTAGGGTCCACTTCGCGACGACGACGGTCATAATTTCACTACGCTAGCGGCAATCATGCGATGATAATCTTCCAATACCTACTGCGCCGCTACAGGAGCCGCTACAGTTGTTACTGATTACGCTGCCTACCGTTGAACGCAGAGTAAGCACAGAAAGAGTGTAGGGAGCGGGCTAGCCACACTCACAATTGTAGCAGTGCCCTTTTCAGAGCCCTTCATCAAGGAACGTTGTACTGATGGCTACGCTTAGCCTCTGCATGATTGTTAAAGACGAGTCGGCAAACTTGCGACGCTGCTTGGCCAGCGTACAGGATTTGGCCGATGAAATGATCGTGATTGACACAGGCTCCGGCGACGATACACCGATGATCGCAGAGGCCGCTGGGGCAAAGGTGAATTTTTTGATGTGGGGCGATGACTTTGCCGCCGCTCGCAATGCCTCGCTCGATCAGGCAACGCAGGATTGGATCCTAGTGCTAGATGCCGATGAGACTTTGACTCAGGCAGGTAGAGGGCTGATTCAGTCGATTAAAGAAGGGCGATCGCTAGGCCAGGTGAGTCCTGATGACCTGCTGATGGTGACCGCCCTGCGCAGAGAAATCGGAGCAAATCAGTCTCCCTACACCCAGGTTTCACGCCTATTCCGCAATCTCCCAGCAATCAAATACATCCGGCCCTATCACGAAAGCGTAGACGATAGCGTACAGGCCCTCATGGCCGCCGAGTCGCACTGGCAAATTGCACAGTTTGGCGCAGTGGCAATCGACCATACGGGCTACGGCATAGATGCGATCGCAGCCAAAGACAAGTTCAAGCGAGCGCAGCGAATTATGGAAAAGCACCTCGCCGCGCATCCCGAAGACACCTACATCGCCAACAAACTCGGGGCGCTATACACCCAAAATAACGATTGGCAAAAGGCCTCGGATCTCTTGCACACCGCGCTACGCTCCGGCAACTTCGACCCGATGACAGCGTACGAGCTGCACTACCATCTAGGAATTGTGCATCGTCACCAAGCAGCAAGCGGCACAGCCTCCAAAGAAGCGTCACTTGAAGCGGCAGAAGCAGCCTACCGGCAGGCGATCGCGCCCCCCATTGCCGAATTGCTCAAGCTCAGTGCCTATCTCAACCTTGGCAGCGTCCTGAAGCTAAAGGGCGACTTAGAAGGCGCGATCGCTCAGTACGAAACTGCCGGACGCATCGACCCAAAGCAGCCAGTGACCTTTTTTAACCTCGGGGTTGTTCACCGGGCTCGGGGCTACCTAGAACCGGCACAGCGGGCTTATGAATATGCGATCGCACTAGACCCAAACTACGCAGCCGCCTATCAAAACCTGGCCGTTGTTTTCTTTAAGCTGGGCAAGCTGCCCGAGAGCAAAGCCGCCTTTGAAAAAGCCATTCAGCTTACCGAAAGTCAAAACCCCGCCGAGGCAGAGCGCCTCAGACAGGGCTTGAAAGGTTTAAAGATTGACCAGGCAATTGCAACCGGATCTACGCAGCGGTAACGTCAGCACGTCAGCACTAGCGAGCTATCGCAACTACTGCTGATAGCGCGGGTCAGACCAGGAGTGATTTTGTTGAATGTCTGCTTCTGCCCGCGAGTGAGCTGTGCCTTTGCTCAGCGTCGCGCGGGCCTTTTCCCAAGGCTCGGTGCCACCATGGGTCCCCGGCTGCCAAAAGGCCTTGTGCTGCGAATCGTCTTTGAGCGGTGGGCGATCGGGATGGTTGCGAGGCAGGAGCAGTCGCTTGCACTTGTACATAATGTCGTCCCACGTTAGCTCGGGCTGGTTGAGCATGTTGCGGAATGCGGTGAGAATAGCTTCTGACTCGTCGTGCTTGCGCACCGAAAGGGGCTGCGAAGCTCGCAACGGATCGACCTGAACGGCGGCGATGCCCTGACGTACGGCTAGTGACACGGCGTCGGCGTGGGTTTTGCCAGCCTTTTCGTATTGCATTTGCCAGCCTTTCTCGCTAGAAGCGTAGAGCGCAGGCAATCGGTTCAGCGCATACGTCTCAACCTCGACGGTTTTGATATATTCGCGTAGTTTTGGTGGCAGCTTAGACTTTTGACGTTCGACCTCTTCAGCGACCAGCCTTTCCATAACGTTGGTGTAGGATCTATCGGCCTGTTGGGAAGCACTCATAAGAATTGAAAACCGGGTGACGATGGATGCAAATGCTGCTGGTGGCAGGGTCTTTTGTTTAGATTACCCAGTCAGTTTGGTGGGTAGAACAGTACGCATACTCACCGAACATCGTCAAATGTCTACTGAGTTTTCATGAAGATTCCTACTACCACTGGAGAAAACAACAGCATCCACATATAACGAGAGATATTAGGAAATATTGATAGGCAACAGCCTAGATACATCCACTCAGGGGCGATTCTCTCAATTGCAGGTATTTGTTTAGAACTGTGCTGGAGCACAGCAAGTAGGAAAGTCATGAGAAAAACGCTGTTGGCGATGGGCATTGCGATCGCATCTTGCATCATTCCGGCTTCCGCAAAAGCCGCCTCCTTTGAAGCGCTCAATATCTTCGGTGATAGCCTGGTCGACACGGGCAACCTCTTCACCCTCACCAGCGCATTTGCAGACCAAGGTATCCCGGCCCTACCCCCTAGCCCGCCCTACGCTCAGAAAAACTCAAACGGTCCCATCTGGATTGACAACGTAGGCCAGTCCTTGGGCCTATCGCCCACGTTAGTGACCGATCTACAACTCGACCCGACTACACCAGCACCCACCCAAGGCATCAACTATGCCTTCGCTGGCGCACTCTCGTCAGACATCCACATTTTAGATAGCGTTGCACCACCGCTCGCTGACCTGTTACCAGGGTTTCAAGAACAGGTCGAAACCGCTACAGCGATCGCCACCAACATTCCCATAAATCCAAACGCGCTCAACGTAGTGTGGGTAGGCGCTAACGACTACAACGAAGCCTTTTTTAGCCCCGAGTCCCTAGGAGGGCTAACGCTCGAAGCCTTGCCCAACGCGGTTACCGACAATGTAATAAACGGGCTCACGCAGCTCCACAGCCTAGGCGCAAGAGAATTTTTAGTGCCCAACATTCCTCCCATCGAAGAAGCGCCCGTTGCCAATTTTTTAGACGCTCAGGCACAGCAAGATATCTCTTCGATCCTTGAGCAGCTAGTCGGTGCGCACAATGCACTGCTCTCTGCCAAGCTGGATGCTTTTGAACAAAGCAAGCCCGATACCAACATCATTAGGTTAGATATCAATACTTTAATTGAAGACATCGTGGCGGACCCAGATGCGTTTGGCCTAGCCAACGTCACCGATACTTGCCTAACGAACTTTCAACCGGGGTTTCTCTTTGAAGGAATCTGCGACAACCCAGACGAGTTTTTGTTTTGGGATGATGTGCACCCCACAACAGCCGCCTATCAGATTGTGAGTGACTTTGCCATAGAGGCTATCAGCGAGGGCAAAACACCTGCTAGCGTGCCAGAACCCGGCTCCCTTATGGCGCTTTTCTTCTCTTTCGCAATAGGGACTGGCGCACTGGCAAAGCGCAGCACAAGCAAAGCAGCCGTCGTAGGCGACTAGCGCCTACAGGCGACTTTCCGCGTTTCTAGATGCGAAACTCGTGGTCATGGAGAAACACTGTTCTCAGCAACACGATCAGCTCTCTGAGCTAAGCTTTGGCGCAGCATGGATTCGGCAAATCGCGACAGATGACGCTCCGAGACCACTTGCTCCGGATCAATGCCTTCGAAGGTAGGCGGTATCCACACACGAATCACCAACAAAGCACCCAACACTAGCAGAAAGGCACAGGCAACCAGGACCTGAGACCAGGGCGTTTCTAAGACGCCTCTCACTATAATCTCTCTCAAAACGGAAACGATAGAGACTTCAACAGCGACGCCAATGGAAACGCGATGCTCTTGAAGATAGATAATCAGCAAACGAAACAGCTCTACTAAAATCAGCAGAAACAAAATGTCTGATGTAACAAGCTGAAAATCTAGTGGGGGTAGCAGCGAGAGCGCCATCTCTTTGAGCTGTAAAACCATGAAGCTAAACAGCCCAATGCACAGACAAATAACAATGAAGTCTTGAACAGCTTCGAGCAGTCGAATGACGCGATCGCTACTAAGCCACCGATACCAAGGCAAAAACGAAGATTGAGGAGCACCCATTAGGTTCACCAGATAGATTGAGCATGATCAATTGACGTGAACAGCGACGTAAATCGCTAGTCGTTACACAGACTCGTGATTTCTAGTGGGTGCTTTAGCAGTCATAACTGCGGCATTCAAGCGCGTGAGGATACTCACTGCAGTACCGCTCAAACATAGACTGGCAGGAGATAGCCTGAACGAGTCGGCGGAGGTGAGCAGCCTGCAATTCTTCTACCGTCTCCCAGGCCAATGCCACATCGACATTTTGATAGCCATGCATCTGAGTCAACCGACGCGCATGCTCCAAGGCAGCACTTAGCCGATTTCCGTAAGTCGACTCAACAGGAATAGCAGACGGCTCAAGTGCAGCAGGCATAGCGGTTTCAGGCGTAGTTGTAGTAGTCATATCGAATCACCTCAGTAAAAACTGTTTGAACTATCTACAGGCTACACATAACTCCAGCGAATGAGAAGACCAAAAGAATATAAGTTTTATCTATGTCTCATCAGGTCTACTTAACTCGCCGTTAGGTACATGCGCCAAAAGACAGAATGAAATAGTTTGGGGCTTATCACCTACGTGAGTAGGAAAAGCAACAATCTGAACGCCGAGCAAACGCCGAGCGCTCAGAACCTGTTTTTGTTCTGCAAAAGAGAATTCTCTACTGGCCCACATCTGAGAGGACAACTCTGTTCTTTAGATGCAAAAGAGAAGATTCCACATTCCTTTACGCGCTTATCTTTCATCAACTGAAAATATAAGCAAGCGTGTATAACATAAGCCGAGCTTATTATTTGGATTTGAGAATACATACTGAATTCCCAATTATTCAGTCTTTTTCAGCACAATTTTAGGATAGATTTAAACAAATGGCTAAAACAAAGACCATTTATTTTTTTCTATTTCACAACCGATCTTTCCGTAGAAGCACGCCGTGCTTACGGCAGGCTTTCGAACGCAGTAGGGCAGAGAGTTGATTCTCAGATTGCACCCGCACAGCCTGATCACCTGCCTTTTCAATCCCTAAATTCGCTTTAAGGAGGAACTCCATCATGGATTTTTTATCCGATTTCCTGACGCTCTTTTTGAGTAAGCTGCAGTCTCCGACGCTGGGCTTTTTGATTGGAGGGATGGTTGTTGCCGCTGTTAACAGCCGGTTAACCATCCCAGACCCAATCTATAAGTTCATCGTTTTTATGCTGCTGATTAAAGTCGGGCTCAGCGGCGGTATTGCCATCCGCAATGCCAATATATTTGAGATGCTGCTACCCGCCGCATTCGCCGTGGTAACAGGGATTCTCATTGTGTTTATTGGGCGCTACACCCTAGCCAAGCTGCCCAACGTCAAAATTGTCGATGCGATCGCAACGGCAGGACTCTTTGGCGCTGTTAGTGGCTCTACCCTCGCAGCTGCCCTCACGCTGCTAGAAACAGAAGGCCTCGAATACGAAGCCTGGGCCGCAGCGCTTTATCCCTTCATGGATATCCCAGCCCTGGTAACGGCAATTGTCTTGGCCAGCGTTTACACCACCAAAAAGAAAGCAGCTGCACAGACTCTTGGCAAACAGACTCTTGGCAAACAGGCTCTCGGTAAACAGGCTCTCGGTAAACAGTCTCTTGGCAAGCAAGCATCGCCTATCAAACAAGCGGCATTAGGCCAACAGGTATATCTCAGTGAGCAGCAGTCTTCTGGCGAGCAGGAGTATGTTGTCAATCAGGGGGGGACTGCCGTCCTCAGCAGGTCACGCAAGGCTACAGTTGAGCGCGTCAAAATATGGCCCATCGTCAAAGAAAGTCTTCAAGGCTCTGCTCTGTCAGCCCTGCTACTCGGTCTTGCACTCGGCATCCTAACTCGCCCAGAAAGTGTTTATGAAAGCTTCTTCGATCCGCTCTTTCGGGGCTTGCTCTCGATATTGATGCTGGTGATGGGTATGGAAGCGACCGCCAGGCTCGGTGAACTGCGCAAGGTAGGTCAGTGGTATGCCCTGTACGCCTTTTTTGCTCCTCTGCTACACGGTTTCATTGCTTTTGGGCTAGGTATGATTGCCCACGCCATTACAGACTTCAGCTTTGGTGGTGTCGTTATTCTGGCGGTTATTGCCGCCTCTAGCTCAGACATTTCAGGACCGCCCACTTTGCGAGCCGGTATCCCATCGGCCAATCCCTCTGCCTACATTGGCTCGTCAACCGCTGTCGGTACACCGGTTGCTCTCGCCATAGGAATACCGCTCTTTATCGGGCTTGCACAGACGCTGGCAGGTAGCTAGCCCACAGCAGATAGTCCCTGAAGCTAACTCATAAATCAGTTCCACGAAAACACACATTGGGAGGTAACACACATGGCTAAGCCAGCCAGCAAGCTGATCATTGTCACAGAGAAGCTGTTGATGAAAAAGATCGCAAAGATCATTGATGACGCTGGAGCGACTGGGTACACGGTGGTGCCCGCTGGCGGGAAGGGCAGTCGCAACGTGCGCTCGTCGGGGCAGCCTACTGTTTCTGCCGACAGCTTTACCGACATCAAGATTGAGATACTCACTGAAAATCGAGATATGGCCCTCAAAATTGCGGATGAGGTTGCATTGGAGTTTTTTGAAGATTATGCGGGGATTGCCTATATCTGCAATGCAGAGGTGCTAAGCGCCCACAGATTCTGCGGACCAGACGGCTGCTAAATCGAATAACAACTTCAACAACAGAATGGCCGGTCAACTCTCGGACATGTTTCCGAGAGTTGACCGGCCTTCATGCTACGCCGTGATTAAACAGTTGCCAAAATTGAAAAAACTATCAACTGACAGTTACTAGGCAGTCACCAGCTCAGCAGGCAGCCGCTTAAATGCCAACCGTTCATTTTCTACATCGACAAAAATCGTATCACCCGGCAGAAATTCACCCCGCAAAATGGCTTTGGCAATCTGCGTTTCGACCTCGCGCTGAATCGCACGCTTCAATGGCCGCGCGCCATAGGTCGGGTCGTAACCCACTTCAGCCAAGAAATCTAAGGCCGCATCCGACAGCTTCAGCGTTAGCTTCCGCTCTTCTAGCCGCTGCTCTAGTCGCTTGATCTGAATCTTCACGATATCGCGTAGCTGAGATTTTACCAGCGCGTGGAAGATGATGATTTCATCGATTCGGTTGAGAAATTCGGGGCGGAACTGAGCACGCAGCGCGTCGGTAACCCGCGATCGCATCTCATCGTAGCGACCGTCATCCCCCGCAATGTCCAAAATGTACTGAGAGCCAATGTTGCTCGTCATGATAATGATGGAATTGCGGAAATCTACCGTGCGCCCCTGAGAATCGGTAATGCGTCCATCGTCTAACACCTGCAAGAGAATGTTGAAAACATCGGGATGGGCCTTCTCAATCTCATCGAACAAAATCACCGAAAACGGACGACGACGAACCGCCTCAGTCAGCTGACCGCCTTCGTCGTAGCCCACATAGCCGGGAGGCGCACCCACCAAACGAGAAACTGAGTGCTTCTCCATATATTCGGACATATCGATGCGTACCATGGCATCGGCAGTATCGAACAGGTAGCTAGCTAGGGCCTTTGCGAGTTCGGTTTTACCCACGCCCGTCGGCCCAAGGAAAATAAAGCTCGCCATGGGGCGATCAGGATCGGCCAGCCCAGCGCGCGATCGCTGAATAGAATCAGCCACCGCCGTCACGGCCTCATCCTGACCAATCACCCGCTGATGTAGCTCATCTTCCAAGTTCAGCAGCTTCTGCATTTCAGATTCCACCAGCTTGCTGAGCGGAATCCCCGTCCACTTAGAGATAATCTCGGCAATATCGGCCTCGGTCACCTCTTCGCGCAGCAGGGTTTTGCCAGAGACCTGAGAGTCGCTGAGCGCTTTCTCCGCCTCCGCCAGGCTGCTCTGCAGCTCAGTGAGCTTGCCATACTTCAGCTCCGCGCCCCGGTTGTAGTCGTAGTTACGCTCGGCCTGCTCAATTTCTACATTGACCCGGTCAATCTCTTCTTTAATCGATTGAATGTTGCCAATGGTATCTTTTTCAGACTGCCACTGAGTGCTCAGTTCAGCCTGCTCCTCCTTGAGGTCAGCCAGCTCTTTCTCCAGCTTGTCTAGCCGCTCTACCGAAGCCGCATCGCTTTCTTTTTGCAGTGAGAGGCGCTCCATTTCGAGCTGCAGGATTTTACGATCAACCTCATCTAGCTCCTCGGGCTTGGAGGTAATCTCCATTTTGAGCTTGGCAGCCGCTTCGTCTACTAGGTCAATGGCTTTGTCTGGCAAGAAGCGATCGCTAATGTACCGAGTAGACAGGGTCGCTGCCGCCACTAGGGCACCATCGGCAATCTTCACCCCGTGGTGCACTTCGTAGCGCTCCTTCAGCCCGCGCAAAATCGAAACCGTATCGGCCACCGAAGGCTGATCGACATACACCTGCTGAAAGCGACGCTCTAGGGCAGCATCTTTTTCAATGTGCTGACGGTACTCATCCAGCGTCGTCGCACCAATGCAGCGCAGCTCACCGCGAGCCAGCATCGGCTTCAGCAGGTTGCCCGCGTCCATAGCCCCCTGGGAGGCACCCGCACCGACCACGGTGTGAATTTCATCGATAAACAGGACAATTTGCCCCGTAGATTCTGTCACCTCTTTGAGGACCGCTTTGAGCCGCTCTTCAAATTCACCCCGGTACTTGGCACCAGCAATCAGCGCACCCATGTCCAGAGAAATCAGGGTGCGATCTTGCAGCGATTGGGGTACGTCGCCTCGGACAATTCGCTGGGCCAGTCCTTCTGCGATCGCCGTCTTACCCACCCCGGGTTCACCAATCAGCACCGGATTATTTTTCGTACGCCGCGACAAAATCTGAATGGTGCGGCGAATTTCATCGTCTCGGCCAATCACCGGGTCGAGGCGACCCTCTCGCGCATAGGCCGTCAGGTCACGGCCATATTTTTCCAGAGCTTCGTATTTACCCTCGGGGTTTTGATCGGTCACTTTGTGATTTCCTCTTATCTGCGTAATGGTCTCTTTTAAAGCTTTTTCAGTAATGCCAAAGTCCTTGAAGATGGCCTGGCCGAAGCGCTTGTCCTTGGCATAGCCCAAGACGACATGCTCAATCGAAATGTAGTCGTCGTCGAAAGACTCACGGTAGCCGTCTGCACGCTCCAGCAGTGAATTAGCGCTATTACTGATGTATACAGAATCGCTACCGCCTTTGATTTTGGGCTGCTTGTCTATGAATTGTGTGGTGCGATCGCGCAGCCGGTCAGTCGCAATGCCCACTTTTTGAAAAATGCGGGAAGCTAGCCCATCTTGGTCGAGCAGGGCCAGCATCAAGTGCTCGGGCTCTATTTGCTGATGGCTCGACCGCTTGACGATCTCGATGGTGCTCTCGAGGGCACTGCGAACTTTCTCGGTAAATTTATTTGGATCGTTGATATTCATAGATCTTGACCCCCACTACAAGGTTTCGGCAACGAAGGAACGAATAGACGGAACTAACGATACCTATGCATTGTAAAAACTCTAGGATATTTCCAGATTCGGTGTTCACGGTCCAAAGAGGTAGGTATTGCCACACTCCAACCCAAACTTACTTGGCCCAACATCACCTGACAGTATCCATGATCTAGATCACTGATTGTCTGGAACTGAAGCGGGGGGACTACGTCTTTCAGGACAGAACCCAGAAGTACAGAGTTTGCAATTGTGCTAGGTGACGTACTCTATCCAGCAGCCAGTGGCCGACGCCGTCGCCGCAGGGAAAGCATCCTACTCAAATACGTCCAGCAAAGCCTGCTCACCGCAGTCGCCTTCGTCCTTGCTGCGTCGTTGCTCAATCAAATCATTCCAAGCCCCAGCATCCCAGCCAACGTCGTCTTCGTAGGCCCAAAATACGAGTTCTACAAGGCCCACAAAGACGACTACACAGCGCTCTTCTTTGGCTCTAGCCGAGTCTTCAACCAGGTCATTCCCGACGTCTTCGACCAAACGGCATCAGCCGAAGGCATCCAGGTCAACAGCTACAACTTCGGCGTCCCTGCCATGCGTGCGCTCGATAGCGCCGTCCTGCTAGAAGAAGTACTCAAACACCCACCCAAGAACCTCAAGTGGGTGTTCTTCGAGAGCGTGCTAGATAAAGGATACGAGCCCATCCAAAACGCCCGAACGCACCGAGCGATGTACTGGCACACCTGGGAAAATACTCGGCTAGCGGCTCGCTACATCCTGACCTCAGAAGAGTCTCTACCCGGCAAGACAGCCCTACTCACGAGCCATCTATTACCTGCGCTCTACCGACAGCTAAATGTTGGCCGACTGTTCAATCAGGTGCTACCCAGTGAATTCTCCGCCGAGGAAATAGCCGTCACCGAAGAATTTACTGCCAACGAAGGGTTTCGCCCACTCAACGACCCAGAAGCCCCTAAGCGGTTAGCTTTTCTAAACAATCAGGTCGGCTACCAAAAGCAGGTAGAAAAGTTGACAAAACGTCTGGCCAAGTCGGCGACGGCTGACCCCTCTCTGCCCCCAAACAAGCGCATGCTCCTAGCGAGAATTTCCCAGACGATTCGGGAAACTGGCGCCGAACCCATCTTTATAGAGCCGCCGTCGCTGGAGCTAGACATGGACTTTCAGGCAGCCAAGGCACTGGGTGAAATCGACACGCTGCTCTCCTACAAAGACCCCCAAGCGTTTCCGTACCTATACAAGCCAGACAACCGCTTCGATGCTGACCATCTGACCCCATCGGCTTCAGATCAGTTCAGCCGTCTGCTCGCCAAAGACTTCAGCCGAGCCCTGCAGTCTGAAGACAGTACTGGCCTAAATAACGCGGGCCCAAATAGCGCGGGCCCAAATAGCGCGGGCCCAAATAGCGCGGGGTTGAATAAGACATGATTTTTACAGAGTTTAGGTTCTTTCTCTTTTTTGCGATTGTCTTTGGCGTTTACTGGGCGTTGCGCAGCAATCAATGGCGTAAGGCGTGGATTTTGTCCTGTAGCTACCTCTTCTACGGCGCGTGGGACTGGCGATTTTTATCGCTGATCGTCGGCTCGACGCTAATCGACTACGTCGTAGGGCTCAACTTAGCCACTCCGGGCGCTACGCCCAAGGCAAGGAGAAGCCTCTTGATGCTGAGCCTCAGCGTGAATCTTGGCGCGTTGGCCTTCTTTAAATACGCCAATTTTTTCGCCGACTCGGCGGTAGATCTCTTTGCCTGGCTAGGGCTACCTATGAACCAAGTCACCCTGGGCATCGTCCTGCCCGTCGGCATTAGCTTCTACACATTTCAAACGCTCAGCTACTCCATAGACGTATACGCCAAGCGACTTCAGCCCCGGGAAAGCCTCTTAGACTTGGCCACGTTTGTCGCCTTCTTCCCTCAGCTGGTCGCCGGGCCCATCGTGAGAGCATCCGACTTCTTGCCGCAGCTTGACGAACTACGCAGGTTCAACCAAGTCAACATTCGCGCCTGCCTCACCCTCTTTTTAGTGGGCTTTTTCAAAAAGGCCTGCGTCTCAGACAATTTGGCACCCATCGTAGATCGCTATTTTGCAGATCCTCAGGCCTTCGATGCGCTTAGCAGCTGGATTGGGGTGCTGAGCTACACGGCACAAATTTACTGCGACTTTTCTGGCTATTCGGACATGGCGATCGCCTGCGCTGGACTGCTGGGCTACAAGCTGTGTCTCAACTTCAACTTTCCATATTTTGCCAGCAGCATTACCGACTTCTGGCGGCGCTGGCACATCAGCCTCTCTACCTGGCTCAAAGACTACCTCTACATTCCCCTCGGCGGAAACCGGGGCGGCAAGTGGTTTACCTACCGCAACCTCATGGTGACCATGGTGCTCGGCGGGCTGTGGCACGGCGCGGCTTGGACTTTTGTAGCCTGGGGCGCGCTCCATGGCGGGGCACTGATCATCCACAAAGAGTGGCAGCGGCTGACGCGCACTATTCCCGCCTTGGCAAAGCCCTCCGATGGATGGGTTATTGCCAGCGTTCTGGTAACGTTCTACTGGGTGTGCATTACTTGGATTTTCTTTCGGGCAGACAGCTTTGGATCGGCAATGACGGTGCTGCAGTCTTTCGTGCTGTGGCGATCGCCCGGTACTGAAACGCTCAGTGTTGGCGTATTGGGTGTGCTATTTATACTGTGCTGGCTACACTGGCTCACCTCCAAAGAAGTCTGGACGAGGGCCATTGAAAGCTTGCCCAGCCAGCTATATGCCGTAGGCTACGGGTTTGCTGCAGCGCTGATTCTGACGCTCGTTCCGGTTGGCTACACAGCTTTTATTTACTTTCAGTTTTAGTGCCTGAACGCCTATCCTACTTGTCAGGATCTGTCTGCGCGTCTAAAGCTTCCCGTAAGATCGCTGCAGACGGATTGTAGGAAGTAGGGCATGTAGTTAACAATATGATTAACAACATGACTAACCAGACAACAGACAGGCTCAACGGATAGAGTTTTCTTGGCACCTCAACATCGCGCTATTTCAAAAAGAATATACGCGACTTACTGTCAGCAAAAGCCGCTAAAGCGTATTTGGCGAACGCTTTCCCCTATCGAATTTGTGCGGTTTTTGAGCTATATCAACTTGCTCACCGTGCGACGGGTAATTCGCACCACGTTTCGGCAGCGCCTACCGAGCTTAGCCTCTGAAATGGCCTATAACTGGATGTTAGGTCTATTTCCTGGCATTTTGGCATTTTTTACCGCATTAGGCCTCTTTAGCTCCCTCAAGCAGACCTTTATTACCCTTGCCCAGCAGCTTAGCGAAGTAGCCCCCGTGGGCGTACCCGAACTGATATATGGCTTCGAAAAAGCCGTCACCGATAGCCAAAACAGGGGACTTTTTTCGGTCAGTTTTGCCTTTGCTCTGTGGGCCTCAGCCGGTGCCATGAGCGCCGCCATGCGAGCTCTAGACCAAATCCACCAAATTCCCCCTCGCAGACGTAGGCCCTTTTGGAAAGCCCGGCTCATTTCGATCGCGTTGACCCTGGGCACCATCGCACTGCTAATTACGGCCTCTAGCCTGGTGTTTGTCAGCGACTGGGTGGTCAATCAGCTGGTAGACCGCAGCGGTGAGATTGGCCTGTGGGTGAAGGAAGCCTGGAGTCTGTTTCGCTGGCCGCTGGCGCTGAGCGTGATGTCTGCTGCCTTTGCGTTTATTTATCGGTTTGGCCCTAGTCGGTGGATGCCGGGCAAGCCGCTCATGCCAGGTGCGATTTTAGCGGCGCTGTCTTGGGCAGTCGTCTCAGGCTTATTTCGTCTGTATGTCACCCACTTTGGCAACTTCGTTTACAGCGCCGTCGCCACGGTGATCGTTTTGCTGCTGTGGCTGTGGATTACGTCTCTGGTCATGCTCATTGGTGACTTGCTCAATCTGGCAGTTGCCCAGGCGATGGATGAGCGGCGCAGTGCCCTAGCGCATAGACTGCAGGCTATTAAAAAGGAAAACGCCTAGGCAAGCAATAATTAACAGCCAAAGCACAAGCCCCGGCAAAAACGAAAGCAGGGTAAGGCCTCGCAGCACCCAAACCCCAATCGTGAAGCAAATCAAAAAAAGCAGAAGCTGCGAACCCGGTTTCAACCGAAAGCGATTAGACATAGATAGTTAGGCATAGATAGCCATTAGACATAGCCCCATTCAAACACTCGCGGGCCAAAAGGCTCGTGGACATAAGCCAATTTTATTGCCTGTTCTGTCAGTTTAATTTTCTCATAAAAAAACACGTGAATTTCCGCATAAACACGGCCAGAAGATGAAGCGTCTACTAGGGCGCCAGGGCATTCTTTTTGCAGAATAAGCTGAAGCGCCAAACAGCTCAGTATGTTCACGAAAAGTTCACCCACTTATCGTATGGGCTTGACGTTGTCTCCGTAGAACTAGGCAATAATGGCAGGAATCGCTGCTTATCGCCGCACGGATGACAGCGCCCTAGCAGTCACCAGCAAAAGTAGTAAAAAGCACAGCAAACACCCAGCAGAACAGAGTAATCAGTAGATAGTGAGCCTAAGGCTTTGACGTCTGTGGCTCTTCATAAAAGACTTTTTGAACTGTATGACCTCTCTATCTTTATCCAGGCCCAGTAATACGCTTAACAAGAGCGCCAGCGATACCGGCGATGCTTGCGTCACGCTACAGCAAGCGCAGTCTCTTTTGCAGGGCGATGTTCTTATCTCGACCACGCCATCGTCTTCGGGAGCAGCCGTCACCGCCACGATGTATGTTCCCCTAGTGCGATCGCAAACTTGGCAGCGCCTCACCGACTACAGCAAGTGGGTCCACTACTTCCCTGATATCGTTCAGAGCCAGGTACTAGAAGCCAAGCGCCAAACCAAGACCCACCCGGCGACCCGCCGCCTTTATCAAGTCGCCCGCAAAGCATTCATGATGTTTTCAGCGCAGGTAGAAATTTATCTGCAGGTGATTGAAACTCTGCACCAAAAGATTCAATTCCGATTTGAGCGCGGCACATTTTCAGACTTTGCCGCAGACCTCACCCTAGAAGACTACGGCTCAGGCACGCTGCTCACCTACTCTGTGAAGGCGACCCCTCTGGTACCTGTCCCAGGCTTTTTGATCGAGCAGGCCATTCGCCACGACCTACCCGGCAATATGAAAACGATGCGCCGCGTCATGTGCGCCGCCTAATGGTCGCAAGCCGTTAGAATAACGCACATGTCTAATCAATCTATCGGCCTGAGCGACCAGCTCTACGGCTACCTGCTATCTTCTACGCTACGCGAGCTGCCTGTGCAGGCTGAGCTAAGAGCCCGCACCGCAGAGCACCCTCAGGCAAGGATGCAGATTTCGCCTGAGCAGGGCCAGTTTATGGCTTTGCTGGTGCAGCTCATAGGCGCCAAGAAAACGCTAGAAATCGGCGTCTTTACCGGATATAGCACTCTGGCAGTTGCGATCGCACTCCCGGAAGATGGCCGCATCGTCGCCTGCGACATCAGTGAAAAAGACTGCGCGATCGCCCGCCCCTACTGGCAAAAAGCCAACGTCACCCACAAAATAGACCTACGCATCGCACCCGCCCTAGAAACCCTAGACGCCCTCATAGCCAATGGAGAAGCCGAAACCTACGACTTCTCCTTTATCGATGCCGACAAACGCAACTACGAGCAGTACTACGAAAAATCACTTCAGCTTGTCCGCCCCGGTGGCCTCATCGCCATAGACAATACGCTCTGGTACGGACGCGTCGCCGACCCCACCGTGCAAGATGCCCGCACACAGCACATCCGCCACCTAACTCAAAAAGTGCGTGACGACGCCAGCGTCAACATGAGTCTTATTCCTATTGGCGATGGATTGTTGCTAGCACACAAGCGACCGTAGACGCGGGACTAAACGCCACTGCAAACAGCTGTCTCGCATTCTCGCTTTTGGCTATTGCAGAACAATCGGCCAAATTGATGACGAGTCACTGTCAGTCATCTCACCCAAGATTGGCTAAGGGGTTCTGGGTAACCTATATCAGCTCAATTTATATCAGCTCAATTTATTTTCTTCGAGCACGCTTAAACAGGCGCTGTTCACAGAAAATCATGCCTATGTTTTTTGGAGAATACCCATGCCTGGTCTATTTGGTTTCTCAAAACAGCATCTAACCCAAGACTGTGCTGCCAAAACAATTGAACAGATGCAGCGTGTTCTCTCCTACGATGAGACGTTCTCTCAAGATACGCTCTTTCAAGACAGCTCAATTTGTAGCTCTCGCGTACACATCAACGTTTTCAATCCTGGGCCACAGCCTGCAAAATCTGGCAATATTCAGGTTTGGCTAGACGGTGAATTTACAAATCGGAATTTTCTACAAAACATTCTGAAAACTTCAGATGCAGAGAGGTCACTCAGCGATCCGGAAATTCTAGCAGCGCTGTACGACTTGCGGGGAGACTTCTCTTTCTTAAAGGTTATCGACGGCATCTTTTCAGCAGTTGTATACGACGAAAGCCATCACAAGATTCATTTGGTCAGCGATCGCTACGGGCTAAGGCCGCTGTACTGGAGCGTGCATAATGGAGAACTGGCCTGGAGTTCGGAGCTCAAAAGTTTTTTGGAGCTGCCAGGATTTGAGCCCACTATCGATCCGCTGGCGGTAGAAGACTTCTTTGGACTGCGGTATCTGATAGGCGATCGCACTTGGTTTGAAGGGGTAGAGCTACTACCCGCCGCAACGGTGCTCACGTGGGAACTCACTTCAGAGAATGATGGGCCAAAAACTGCGCAGCATGTTCAGCGCGATCGCTACTGGTGGTGGGACCAAATCAGACCGCTCCCAGAAGGCCTAAAAGAAGACGAAATCGCCGAATATTTGGGCAGTCTCTTCAGAAAAGCGGTAGAAAATCGCAGCCTCCAGGGCGAAAAGACCGGGCTCACGCTCAGCGGCGGGCTAGATTCGCGGGCAATCATCGCGGCAATGCCTCATCATGGGCCAAAAATTGAAGCCATCACCTACGGCAAAAAAGGCTGCGAAGATATTCGGCTTGCCAAACGGGTTGCCAAGGTAAAAGGAGCCAACTTTCACGCTGTTGAAATCAATGCAGAGAACTGGCTAAACTCTCGCATCGCCAAAGTGTGGGAAACAGACGGATCCTGCAGCCTTATTCATATGCAGTTTACCGCCGCCCTAGACAAGGTAAAAGAGAATCATTTGTTCTCCTGCATTCTCCACGGCGCAGGCGGCGATGGCTTCGTTGGTGGCGACCATCTCTTTGATAATGAACAGCTAGACTATTACATTCTCAAGCGGCTAAACCTGATCAATTTTGCCGATTCAGAAGCCCATGAAAAATCGGTACTCAATCGCTTCAAAGCTTACTACAGAGAGCTTGGCACTTCCCCTCACGTCCTCTACATCGACAGTAGAATCCGGTCTTTTCTGCTCAAAGATATCAAGGTCAGCGCCACCTACGGCATTGAGTGTCGTATGCCCTTTCTCGACAACGATTTCCAAGAGTTCTTATACGCTGTTCCCAACGAGCTAAAGCACAACAACTATTTGTACTCAACAATGTTGTTGGCAAAGTTTCCTAAATTCTTTGAGACCATTCCCCGGCAAGGCACAGGCGTACCCATCAGCCCTCCAGGACCTGTCAGGAAAGCAAAGAAAGCCTTTGAGAAGTCTGCTTATCGCGTGCACAACAAAATCAAGCGCGTTGTTAGAAGCAAAGGATTCTCTTTTCCAGAGTGGGACCCCGCCAAGCCCAAAGGAGACTTTTACGACTACAATGCTTGGCTGCGGGAAGAGCCCGCCCGCAGCTTTGTAGAAGAGATTTTGTTCAATCCTGAAGCGCTCTACCCAGCCTACATTTGCGAAGAGAAGGTAAAACAGCACTGGCAGACCCATCTCTCTGGAGAAGCGGATCGGTTCGACAAGCTCGGCCAAATTTTAACCTTTGAAATCTGGCTGCAGCAGGTCTTTAACGGTCGCTATCGGACCTAAGCGCCTGACGCTGCAGGTGTCGCTGACGCTTGCGCTCACGCAGATACTCGCGTCTCTCCGCCGTGAGCTGCTCAATGCAGTGCGGGCAAGAGACCTCACTTTCATAGCTCTCTTGCGCCTGGTCAGCTGCTGAGATGGGGTGGCCGCAGGCATAGCACATCGCATAGGTCCCCGGCTCAAGCCGATGCTTAATGGCCACCCGCTCATCGAAGACAAAGCATTCACCTTCCCACAAGCTCTCTTCTTCAGGGACTTCTTCGAGATATTTTAAGATGCCCCCTTTCAGGTGATACACCGATTCAAAGCCTTGGCTGAGCATAAAAGAAGACGCCTTTTCGCAGCGGATGCCACCGGTGCAAAACATGGCAACTTTCTTGTTTTTTCCAGGGTCTAAGTGCTGCTTTACATAGTCAGGAAATTCATTGAAGACGTCTGTTTTGGGATCGATAGCGCCTTGAAAGGTGCCCATACCCACTTCATAGGCGTTGCGCGTATCAATCACGGTCACGTCTGGATCCGCGATAATATCATTCCACTCTTTGGGTGAAACGTAGGTGCCCACCTGTTTTGTCGGGCTCACCTCAGGAAGGCCGATGGTCACGATTTCTTTTTTTAGGCGGACCTTGAGCTTGGCGAAGGGTGGCTCAACGGCCTGAGACGTTTTGATATCGATAGCGGAGAGTCGCTTATCTGAGCGAATGTGCTGCAGTACGGTTTCGACTCCGTCGTCATGGCCAGCAATGGTACCGTTGATGCCTTCTTTTGCCAGCAAAATAGTCCCTTTTACCTGGTGACTTTGGCAGACAGCTTGCAGAGGGGGCTGTAGGTCTGCGTAGTCTGGCAGAGAGGCAAATTTGTAGAAGGTGGCGACGGTAAAGGACATATTAGTGGTGACAAAGGCGCTTGTCTCTTATTTTGCCATCGCAGCAGCTGATCATAGCTTGGTTTTCATGCTGGTCGATTCGGTCAGTACAGCTTTAGCGGCTCTGTGCAACAGAGAATGACGGTAGATGAGCGCCGCCATATCTTCTCCATACCCGCCGCCAATGACGCAGGCGACGGGATAGCCTGCTGCATGGCAAGCCTGTAGCACTGTGCGATCGCGCTCAAAAATGCCCTCATTAGTCAGCGCCAACTTACCGAGCCGATCCGCTTTGTGCACATCTACGCCAGCGTCATACATGACCAAATCAGGCTGCACAGACCTGAGCAAATGTCCCAGCTGCGATCGCAACTCAGCCAAATACACCTCATTCCCAGTGCCCTCTGGCAATGCAATATCGAGATCACTCTGCTGTTTGCGCCCCGGAAAGTTCACACCGCAGTGCATAGAAAAGGTGAAAACGCTGTCGTCACCTTTGAAAATGAACGCGGTACCATCCCCCTGATGCACGTCGAGATCGATGATTAGCGCCTTCTGAATGAGATTTTGTGTCTGGAGGAGTTTGAGTGCGATCGCCAAATCATTAAAAATACAAAACCCAGAACCGTACCCAGGAAACGCATGGTGCGTCCCGCCCGCCGTATTACAGGCCAAGCCATACCGCAGCGCCAGCTTAGCCGTCAAAATCGTACCGCCCACGGCTGTACAGGTTCGCGTCACCAGTCCCTCGCTCCAAGGCAAGCCAATTCGTCGCTGCGCCTTGGCATCTAGCGTGCCATCACAGTAGGCACGCACATAGTCAGCGTCGTGTACCAGCTCTAGCCACGCTCGCGGCGGCGCACCCGGCTGAAAAAGTTGCTCCTGCTGAATCACGCGATCGCGAAGCAGCAAGTCGCGCAACAGCTGAAACTTCGGCATCGGAAAACGATGGCCCGGCGGCAGTGGCGTCACATAGGCCGGATGATACACAACTGGAAACTGAACCATTAACCTCGTGGCAGATTAAGCATTGCTAATGCAATTTACTCCACAATGTCGTTGGTCGCATTTCGCGTATCGACCGACGGCTGCTTTTGCCCAAACACTACCTGCGCAGTGTCAGTACCCACATAGCGCCAATGCCAGGGTTCAAAAGAAATCCCCTGAGGATTGTTTTCTGGAAAAGACAGCTCAAAACCGTGGCTAGGCGCATTTGTGAGTAGCCACCGATAGGCCTCCGTCTCACCAAAGCTGTCACTAATGTCTTGATTTTGAGGCAGCGAGCCATCGGCCAAGTCGACCGCGTAGCCAGTGTGGTGCTCACTGTAGCCTGGTGGCGCACTCACTACGGCAGCGGCTTCCGGGCTACCCGTTTTAGCAATTTGCGCATTAAAAATCGTGCGCTGCTGAGCAATCGTACGATAGCCAGAAGCAGGCACAATCCACACGCCATCGACCCGAGCAGCCGCCACCAAGTCGAATAGGGCCTTGGCAGCATCTGGATGAAGCATTTCCACCCGCTGACTCTCGCCCTCTGCGTAGCTCGCAACCGGCACCATTGCCGCCGTCTCCCCCTCGTCATAAGGCTTATGACCATACTTAGCCGCCGCAGTATCGATAGCGGCATCGTCAATAGTGAGGGCGGTGCCGCTAGGAGAACCTGCAGTCGAGACATCGGTAGAGACGGTAGTTCCACTCGCTTCAATAGCGGGCGAGTCAGTGGCTGAGACTGTCGTTTTAGGTGTCGCCTTATCCTTTGACAGCTCACGCACGGCGGGTGGTAGCGCGCCTGAGTAGGCACCGGAAGCGACTCCCGAAGAAATCTCAGGAAAAGCATCGAAAGAACGGTCAGTAGGGGAAGCAGCCGTCGACTCAGGCGCGGTAGAACTTCCAGCAGGTTCCGCTAGCTGCGGACGCGCTTTAATCGCAGCAGAGCGGGTTTGGATAGATTCGACAATTTCTGTCAAGGCGATCGCATTGATCGCCACACAGATTGACACGAGCGCTGCTGGTAGCAAAACCCTGAGCCAGCGGGGAAGTCGGTTGAACTGCTTCATGCAAGACCCTTTCAAACACAAACGATTCAAACAGGAACAAAGCTGGCCATCTAAAAGACTTCCGCACTTTGCCCACGGCACAACGAAAGGCGACAGCCCTAGTCCGAAAACGCAGAACGCATGGCAACGATATGAGTGCATCTGCACAGTGCAAATGCAAGCTATCTGGTTAATATCAAGTAAGCTTTATGTAGCATAAGGCACCAACGCTAAGAAATGCGAGCCTTCAACCTTATAAACCTGACGTGGATATCTTATGCAGGCTTGGTTAGGAGCGGTAACCACACGGTTACAGTGGTGCCCGCTTCCGCAGTCGATTCAATCTTTATCTGGCCGCTGTGCGCTTCTACAATGCGCTTAGTAATCGCTAGCCCCAAGCCATTGCCATTGGACTTGGTAGAGATGAAAGGCTGGGTAAGCTTTGGCAGCACCTCCGGAGGAATGGGGTCGCCGCCATTGTGCACTTGAATTTCGAGCCGTCGCTCAGCGGTGGGCTGAATGCGCCACATCACGGTCGACTGGGGCGAAATGGCCTCGCAGGCATTCGTGACAAGGTTGATCAAAACCTGCTTGAGCTTATCGCGATCGCCCATCACAAACATCGGTTCAGCCGCCGCAATCAGCTGAATATGCCGTTCTGCTGCGGCTGGTGTATCGCTGAGCGATCGCGCCAGCTCCTCCGACAGCACCATCATATCCACCGTTGTTGCCGCCAGCCGCTGCTCTTTCGAATAGGCCAAAATCTCATTGAGCAAACGCTTCAGACGCTCCGATTCTTCCATTGCCAGCGCCAACCGCATCTGCGCTCGCTCCGGCAGAGACATCCCCTGAAACGCAGACAGCGCCATATACACCGTCGTAAACGGATTGCGCACCTCATGCACAATCATGGCCGCCAGCTCCCCAATCTCTGCTAGACGGGCCTGCGCTTTTTCAGCCTGCTTGCGATCGCTAATATCTCGCACCAGGCTCAACATCTGCTGACTGCCCTCCATCACAATGAAGTTGCTGCGCACCTCCACCGGATACTCACTGCCATCCTTACGGCGGTGCACACACTCAGTCGTCGTCGGATCACCCGCCCGAAGCCGCTGCCAGTGGGCAGCATAGTCTTCCGGCCCAAAGCAAGGATTAATATCAAACATCTTTAAAGACAGCAGCTCTTCGCGGCTATATTTCAAAATGCGCTGCGCAAATCGATTACAGTCGACAATCTTGCCAGATTCATCCACCACCAGCATAGATTCTGACGCCTGCTCTACCAGGGTACGAAAGCGGTTTTCGCTTTCTCGGAGCTGATTTTCAGCCTGCTGTCGCTGTGCGATCGCCCGCGAAATCCGCTCAAACATCTGCGCAAACGCATTAATCACCGCCCCTAGCTCATCGTTGCGGCGACTGTAGCGCGCCGAAGTAAAAGGTTTCAGCTGACTGTCTCCACCCTGCAGCGCCGCCGGTGCCGCCTGCAAAAGATCGTCACACAGCGCCAAAATCGGCACGATCAGCACCGAACGCAGCACAATCATCGTCGTGAGCGTTACCACCGCCGAAATCAGCACCACCAGACCAAATATTCGCCAGATGAAAGCCCGAACCTCACGCCGCACGCTTGCGGTATCATGCCGGATCACCGCCCAATAGGCGCTATCTCCAGTACCCAAGCGCTGAGCCGTCTCGTAGCGCCCTGCCGACCGATCAAGATTAGGCTCAGGCAACGATGTCGGTGCAGGAGGCGTCAGCTCAGGCACCTCACCAAAGCTATCAATCCTTTGACCAGCCGGATCGTACAGCGCGCCACCCACCACCATAGGCACGACCTGCAGCTGGCGCAGCTTCGCCATCAGCTGCTCAGTGGTCGCCCCATTTGGCGACGCATTGACATCATTGGCCAACACCTGGAGGCCAACCGCAGACCGCTCCGCCAGCTGACGCAAAAACTCCCGCTCCCGGCGGTAAACAGAAGGCACCAATATCAAAGCCTCAATCGCCACAATGCTGCTAAACACAGACAGCACAATTCGCTGAGAAAGGCGCGATCGCAAAAAGCTCAGGGGACGAGGGCGAAGTTTTTGCTCAGAAGGAAAGTGCACAGTATTGCCAACTGGGTTGCTATTGAGCAGGGGGTTTCCAAAACCGGAAAGCCTTCAATCGTACGGTGCAGACATCGTAGTGCAGATGGGGTGACAGATTCTACACAGCAAACATCTGGCATCTGAAAATAGCAGCTAGACATAGCAGTTAGCATCTGAAGATGGCAAGCAAGAGAAATAGCCGAGCAACACCCCAGTCTGCAGCCATTTGCCAGATTCCCTACATTTTTGGCGCAATTAAAATTTACTGATGTCACAAGAATTCAAACATTTCATTCCGTTATACGCTTCACACTTACATTGCCAATGTTAAATTTCGATGAGTATACTGAGCGCATTCTCTGGAAACTTTTGTCACGCGCTGAGGTGCGCTCTACCCGTCACCTGCCTTTGACCAAGCCCATTACTTGAACCAAGCCTTTAGCACTCAAGTCCATAGCGCAATAAAATTTCATGTGTTCGTAGCTTTAAGAGATTGGCTGAGTTGCCTAGGTGCTGAACCCACCCCGTCGCTACGCGCCACCCCTCCAGAGGGGATTTTTACTGGCTAAGAATCAAAGTGGTATCGAACCCGATTACCCCAATATCCACCGAGAGTAGATCCCCTCTGGAGGGGTGGCCACAGGGCGGGGTGGGTCTGCAGCCTTTGCCACCCATCGACTCCACCTCTCTCGCATTTGTGTGCACAACAGCCAGGTAAAACTAAAATCTTTGTTTTCAACAACTAATCAGCCAACAATTGGACTAAAAAATTGACTACAAAAATCGACATCAGTCGTGAGAACCAGTACTGCACAGAGCACTAACTTGTTGTTCTAACCCTCATATCAACTGCGGTCTCACATCAAAACCCAAACGACAACATTGTTTTTGCATCTCTATCTTCTCCGGACAGGCAATCGCCACGCCCGAAAAGTGATTGCGCAAAAACAGATAACAAATCCACCTGCCAACGACATCAACAGCGACACTCCATACTCAAAATCTCCAACGGAATCATGGCAAACGTCTACACGCTTTCAACAGAGGCAACACTCTCACCAAAAGGGACGTCACCCCTCAGTCAGCCAAAATTCTCAAGCACTTCTCTATCCGCCACACACCTCCAGGGATGCGCTTGTAGCACCTGCTGCGCCTCTATCAATTTTTCATCCGATGGCACCGCTTCAGAAGAAGACTTTTCCCTAAACAATCCTGTCTTTCGCTGGAAACAACCAAACGGTAAAAATTCACCCATCACCATTACCTACAGCTTTACCAACCTGTTCAATGGCAACCTCAAAGGCGGCATCACCAACCAAGAAATGAAAGCCGCCATCGAAGAAGCCTTCGTGATTTGGGCCCGCTACGCACCGCTGAACTTTGTCGAAGTCAAAGACTCCGGGAAAAAGTCTCGCAGCAATCCCGACGGCGCAGATATTCGCATTGGCCACGAAAACTTGGGTGGCCCCGGCGGTACCATCGGCAAAACGTTTCTAGAATTCTTTGGAGAATTGGCGACCCGAATCGCCTTCGACAATCGCGACCAGTGGGAAACAGATTTTACAGGCTCAAAAATCGATTTTTTGAACACGGCGGTTCATGAAATTGGCCATGCCCTCGGCCTAAACCACGAATCTAGGAATCCCTCCATCATGGAACCCTTTTCTAGAGACGTATACTCTGGACTCGGAAGCGCTTTTCTCTTCCCAGACGACATCGGCGGCATTCGAGCGCTCTACGGCGCTGGCAAAGGTTCTGTCACGCCGCTCTCCAGTGGTCAAACACCTGCGCCCAATCCAACACCACAACCAACACCGACCCCCTCCCCGACTCCGTCCCCAGCGCCCAAACCGACACCGCCCGTCGGAAAGCTGCTCAAAGGCACTAACGGCAGCGATAGATTGCGAGGCGACGACCAGTCACAAACGCTCAAAGGATTTGGTGGCAACGATACGCTGAACGCAGGGGGTGGCAACGACATTCTGAAAGGCGGCACAGGAGATGATCGCCTCTTTGGAGACGGCGGCAACGATCAGCTTTTGGGCGAAGCTGGCAACGACCGGCTCTTTGGTGGCACCGGCAATGATCGCTTGCTGGGCGGCAACGATAACGACCAGTTAGATGGTGGTGACGGCAGTGATAGCCTGCTGGGCGGCAACGGCAACGACCGACTAACCGGTGGAAAAGGCAACGACCAGCTCGCTGGGCAAAGCGGCCGAGATAAGCTGATTGGCGTGGATACCAAAAATAAAAATGCTGGGGCTGGTGAACGAGATAAACTGCGTGGCGGAAGCGATGGCGATGTGTTTGTGCTGGGCGATCGCACTCAAGCCTTTTACAACGATGGCCGCTCCAGCACGGGCGGATTTGCTGACTACGCGCTTATTCAAGACTTCCGGCGCAGCGAAGGCGATCGCATTCTCCTCCACGGCAGCACCAATGAATACAGCCTAGGCACTGCTCCCAGCGGTACTGCCAGTGGCACAGCCATCTTCCTCACCTCCGCAGGGCAAGACGAGCTCATTGCCATTGTCCAGGGCGATCGCAACCTGACCCTACGCAGCGGGGCCTTCAGCTTCATTTGACCCAGTCTTTTCCAACACAGCCATCACGTCCTCACACCAAGTGAGCCAAGAGATCTCGTAGGCGATTCCCCGTTTCAACGTCAAATGCATAAACTGCATTTCCACGTCCTGATCAACCACGGCAATTAGCCCGGCTTCCTTTTCACGATAAAACGCTAATTTTTCCGTATGGAGCTGTTGTCGATGACGCAGCTCCTTTTCTAGCTGGGCCCTCGGCATCTTGTGGCCAATCAATACTTTTACCAACAGATCTTCTCGAATAGGCGTTGGCTCGGTGGGCTCCCCGTACCACCGAGCTAGCTCCGCCCAGCCAGCCTCTGTGATCTGATAGAGCTTTTTGTCCGGCTTACCGTCTTGGGGCAGCGTTTCATAGTTCACCCAGCCCTGGGTCTTCAGCTTGCCTAGCTCGCGGTATACCTGCTGCTGAGTCGCTTTCCAGTAGCAGCTTATCCCCTCATCAAAGTGCTTGCTAATGTCGTACCCGCTGCCGGGACGCTTGGCGAGCAAGGCCAAAATGGTGTGCGCTAAGGCCATCAGAATTCTACTTTGACATATCCAACATGTTGAGTATACTTTGAGAAAGCATTACACAACAAGTTGAATATCAACTAAGTGAGTATGGTCAGCACATCATCCCATTCGCCATCCGGTCCGCAGGGGTTAAGCTCAGCAACTTCCACTTCACAAATGTTGAAGGTGGGAGGCGCAGAGGCGACCGAACAGGCAGCATCCAACCGCCCTACTTTCAAGCTTTCTTTTGGGCGCGGGCCGAGATGGCTGCTTCTACTCCTACCTCTAGCGGCAGTCCCTGTCTTCGCGCTGAACCAAACCAACCGCGACCAGCCTGCCCGCGTCAGCGAAGCCGTTCTCCCGGTAGAAGTCACGCGGCTTAGCGCCGCCGATAGCTACACAGTATCGAGGGAATACACCGGAGAAATTGTGGCCCGTCGCAGTAGCGAGCTAGGGTTTGAGCGAGCGGGCACCGTGATGTCATTGCAGGTAGATGAAGGCGACTTTGTCAGCGAAGGGGCCGTACTCGCAACCCTCGATACCCGAGACCTCATCGCCCAAAGGCAACAGCTACAAGCTCAAAAACGACAGTCTCTCGCCCAGCTAGAAGAGCTAGAAGTCGGCCCACGCTCTGAAGATGTGCTGGCTGCCCAAGCCGCAGTCAGTGATTTGCGCAATCAGCTAGAGCTGGCCCAGCTGCAAGCCCAGCGAAGAGCCTCACTCTACGCCCAAGGCGCCGTCTCCAAAGAAGAACTCGACGAACGGCAGTTTGGCGCCAATGCCATTGCAGACCGGCTGCAGCAGGCACAAAGCCAGCTAACAGAGCTACAAAACGGCACTCGTCAAGAACAGATTTCTGCGCAAGTCGCCCGGGTTGAACAGATAGACGCCCAGATCCAAGCGGTTGATATTTCTTTGGATAAGAGCAGGTTGCTCGCACCTTTTTCTGGCAAAATCGCTAGCCGACTGGTAGATGAAGGAACCGTGGTTGCCAGCGGTCAGCAGGTGATGAAGCTGGTAGAAAGCGATCGCTTAGAAGCCCGCATTGGAGTGCCTGATGCGATCGCACCTCGCCTCCAAACCGGCTCTCAGCAGCGCATAACTGTCGGCGATCGCACCTACTCCGCTCAAGTCACCTCACAGCTGCCAGAAGTCGACGAACCCAGCCAAACCGTCACCCTTGTTTTAGAAATCATCAATTCAGACGAGACAGAACCGCTCACTATCGGCGCGACTGCCAGGCTAGCGATCGCAGAACAACAGCCAGAAGAAGGCTACTGGCTACCCAGCACGGCCCTCGTCGCAGGAGAGCAGGGACTTTGGTCAGCCTATGTTGTCACCGCTGAAACAGACTTGGAGGAAACCGACTATCGAGTAGCCAGGCGAGATGTCGAAGTGCTGCATACAGAGGGCAGTCGAGCCTTTATCAGAGGGCTTGTGCAGGCAGGCGATCGCGTCATCACCAGCGGCACCCATCGCATCGTCACCGGTCAAAAGGTCAACCCCACAGATTCTCTCTAAAGCTGCGCTGTCTCACAGTTCGAGTCATCCTTAGCAAGTAGCAGATACCCCATGTTCAATCTCTTCTATCGCAATCGACAGCTACTTTTTTTATCGCTTACCCTGGTTGTGGTTTGGGGCCTTTCAGCATTTCTCACCCTGCCCAGGTTAGAAGATCCAGAAATTGTTCAGCGGGTATCAACGATCACCACGCTATTTCCAGGGGCGAGCGCTGAGCGCGTAGAGTCGCTAGTCACTGAAAAAATAGAAGACGAATTCTCCGACATCGAAGAAATCGACAATATTGAATCGACCTCCAGCCCAAATATTTCAGTGGTCAACATTGAGCTAAAAGACACCGTTGCAAACGTAGCCCCCGTCTGGGCAAAAATTCGTAGCGAGCTAGATGATGTGATTCCTGAGCTACCGCCCGAAGCGCTAGAACCCCGCTACGAAGATGCAGACGTCAAAGCCAACGCGATGATCGTGGGCCTCACCTGGACCCTAGAGACACCGGCCAACTACACCCTCATGCAGCGCATCGCCGAAGGGCTCGAAAATCAGCTAGAAGCCATTCCCGGCACAGACAAAGTCGAGCTGTTTGGAACCTCAGACGAAGAAATTCAGGTCAGCATTGACCAAGCTGCCGCCGCTAGGCTCGGCCTCACTGCCCAAACTGTGGCCACCCAAATTCAAGCCAGCGATGCAAAGGTTTCAGCCGGGAGGCTACAAAGCGACACCAACGAGCTGCTATTCGAAGTCGATAGCAATCTCCAGTCTTTAGAAAGAATCAGGCAGCTGCCTATCCGCCTCGGTAGCAGCGGGCAAGTCACTCAGCTCGGTGACATCGCCACCATCCGCAAAGCAACGAGAGAACCCGCCGCCGAGCAAGCCATCGTATCGGGCCGTCCGGCAGTTGTGCTCTCAGCTCAGGTCGAATCCAGCTTCAGGGTAGACGATTGGGCAAAGCAAGCCCATCAAGTATTGAGCGACTTCGAAGCCGACCTTTCAGAAGGCTTACAGGTCGACGTCATTCTTGACCAAAGCCAATACGTGCGGCAGCGGTTAAACGGCGTATTGGGCAATTTACTGCTGAGTTCGTCACTGGTCGTCGTCGTCTCTCTGCTGATGCTGGGGTGGCGCTCGGCGCTCATCGTCGGCCTCGCGCTGCCGCTCTCCACCCTCATGGTGTTTGGCTGCATGAAGTCGCTTGGCATTCCCCTCCACCAGATGTCTGTAACCGGTCTCATCATTGCGCTGGGGCTGCTGATAGACAATGCCATCGTCGTGGTAGACGAAGTACAGATTCGGTTGAGGGCGGGCATGCATCCGGCCATGGCCGTCTCAGACACGGTAAAGCACCTGATCGTGCCGCTCATGGCCTCTACGCTGACCACAGTACTTGCCTTCTTCCCGATTGCCACCTCGCCAGGCGGCACCGGAGAATTCATCGGCACGATTGGGTCTACCGTCATCTTGGCATTGCTGAGTTCGCTAGTGCTGTCACTGAGCGCGATCGCTGCTCTCATCGGTCTGATTTACCGTCGCTGGCCCAGCCGTGCTCACGCTTCTGCGCAAACCGCCCCCTGGTGGGAAGATGGCTTCTCAAACCAAGCGCTTACCGCCGCCTACACCCGCAGTTTGTTGTTTACCTTTCGTCGCCCGCTCCTGGGTATCAGCTTAGCCATGGTCCTACCGGTGATTGGCTTTGTTCAGTTTGCCAGCCTACCCCAACAGTTCTTTCCACCCACCAATCGCGACCAGTTTCAAATCGAGTTTGAACTTCCGGCCCAAAGCGCGATCGCACTCACCCAGTCTCAAATTCTCGCCGCTCGCGATCGCATTCGTGAACACCCCGCCGTTGAAGACGTTCACTGGTTTCTCGGCAAGAGCGCACCTTCTTTTTTCTACAACGTTGTCGCCGCCAAAGAAAACGCCGCCGACTACGCCCAAGGCATCGTACAGCTCAACACTACCGACAATTTACGAGAGACCATCGCCGCCCTGCAGCAGCAGCTAGATGCCGCCTTTCCCCAAGCCCAGGTCTTAGTGCGGCAGCTAGAGCAAGGTCCGCCCTTTCCAGCCCCGATTGAGCTACGGCTCTATGGTTCAGACATAACCCGGCTGCGCGAACTCGGCAATCAGCTGAGAGGGCAGCTCGCCACCATCCCAAACGTGATCCACACGCGGGCAGACCTAGCCGAAGCGCAGCCAAAGCTCGCCCTCAGCGTCGATGAAGTCATTGCCCGCAGAACCGGCCTCGACAATGCTGCGATCGCCACCCAGCTCAATGCCACCCTAGAAGGCGCTGTCGGCGGCTCTCTACTAGAAGATACCGAAGATATCGCCGTTAGGGTGCGCGTAGGCGATGCAACCCGGGGAGATTTATCAGCGATCGCATCGACCGATCTACTCTCTTCTTCAAATCCTTCTTTAAATTCGTCTTCAGCCACCACTATCCCGCTCTCCGCCGTTGCCAATGTCAGCATCGTTCCAGATATTGCCACCATCGCCCACTACAACGGGCAGCGAATCAACACCATCCAGGCATTTCTCACTGCCGGTGCATTACCAGACACGGCACTTGGGCTTTTTCAAAAACAGCTAGAAGAGAGTAACTTTGAGCTGCCAGCAGGCTATCGAATTGAGTACGGGGGAGAGGCAGACGCTCGGGGTAGCGCCGTCGGCAATTTACTCGCCTCCGTGGGTGTGTTGGCCATTTTGATGGTGGCGACCCTGGTTCTCTCTTTCAACTCTTTTGCGATTGCGGCTCTGCTCGGCGTTGTTGCGATCGCAGCTATTGGCCTTGCCGCCATGGCCCTCTGGCTCTTCAACTCCATCTTTGGCTTCACGGCCATCCTCGGCACCCTAGGCCTCATCGGCCTCGCCATCAACGACTCCATCGTCGTAATCGCCGCCCTCAAAGAAGACTCCCAAGCGCAGCAAGGCAATGTCAAAGCAACCGTCGACGTGGTCACCAAGGCCACTCGCCACGTCGCCGCCACCACCGTCACCACCATCGTAGGCTTTGTGCCCTTAATGCTGGATAAAACTGGATTTTGGCCACCGCTAGCAATTGCGATCGCAGGCGGACTCGGTGGCGCAACACTATTAGCGCTCTACTTTATCCCATCAGCCCACATCTTACTCACCAGAAAGCAAGCCACCACTGCATATGCCCCTCACTGACAAACCACCAGCTCGATTTACTACGGTCTAGTCAGGTTGTGGAGACGAACAGTGACCTATACACCTACAAAAACGCTAACTACGGAAGAGTTTCTCAAACAGTACGGAGATAATCCTCGCTTTGAGCTGATCGACGGAGAACTACGAGACTTGGAACCAACTGGCCCCCATGAAGAAGTCGCAGGGAAGTTGGCTGGCTACTGGTTTTCGGCAATCTTACATCAGCAACGAGATTGGATCATTCCGAAAAACTGCCTCATTC
>JBCBFY010000053.1:0-30921 GCA_038527325.1 Cyanobacteria bacterium J06614_10 | reverse complement strand
AACTGACAGGCTAGGATGGCCGCGCTGAGGTATTTAGACTGGCCGGTGAGGTAGTGGGCCCTGAGTAGAGGGGTTGCTTTGGGATTGCCAAAGCTGTTGCCAGTAATGATGGGCCGAGTAGCGCCGAGCTTAGTCCAGTGAAAGGCGGTTTGCTGGCCCCAGCGAATCATCCGGTCAGCTTGCTTGAGCAAAGCCTGCCGCGCGTTGACTTTGACGGTGGGGTTGGTGGATTGGTTTGCGAGGTTGGCATAGGTGAAGGCGGCAAGCTGCTGGTCGTGCTGCTGCCACTTTTTGACGGGCTGATCGGCTGAGTGAAAGACGGTAGTGGCCAAAAATAGCTCGTGCCATTTAGGGTCGCCGCTGAGCTGATAGAGGGCGATCGCAGCAAAATTTCGCCGGTCTTTTACATCGTGATGTAGGGCCTGCTGGGCCGCTGCGCCCAGGCTGCTCAGCGATTGCTCCGCATAGCGCATGGCCCGCAGCGCACTCACTTCGTAGGTGTTGGCCAGCGCTGGGTCGTAGTCTTGCAGGAGGCGCGCTGCCTGAGCGGCAACCCCCGCGTAAATGTAGCTCGACCAAAGGTCAGGGGCATAGGCCATCACCTCATAGGATTCCTGCCAGCTAGCTTCCCCTCGCTTCGGATGACCAGCCGAGTCGATGCCGCCTCGGATGCCGCCCGTTTCTGTTTGCATTCGCCGGAAGAAGTCTAATCCCCAGAGGGCCTCGTCGAGAACGTCCGGCAGCGCATTGTCAGATTCTGGCAGGTTGAGATCGAGGGTTTCGATGTAGTCGGGGAAGAGGTCGACGAGTTCTAGCAGAAGCTGGGCGGCTTCTAGATGGCGAATGTTGCGGTCCCAGTCGCCCGCGTCGAAGTAGCCTCCCCAGGCTTCTGGTAAGGTTTGCGCGGTGCGGGTTTCGCTCAGCGCGCTAAAGGCAGTGCGATCGCTCGATGTATCTAGCTCAACCTCCATCAGAGAAACCGTTGACTGAAAGACCTCAACGCCGTCGTCTGGGTGAAAAGAGCGGGGCTGCTGATAGCTGGTATGGGGCTCTGTGAGAGCAATGCCGCTGCGCTGGTGATACAGCCCTCTGGCCGAAACGTAAAAAGCTTTCTCCCATACATCTGAGGCGATTTCAAAGGGAAATGAACATCCCACCGTTTGCACACAAAGGCGGTAGTTCCCTGCTTTGCTCACCTCGCTAAAGTCCATGCGATAGACATTCGTTTGATTGTAATTGCGGTTGCGGTTGTCTTCGCTTTTGGTTTTGTCAGCGGAAAGCTGTGTCACACCTTCGTACAGGGGCGTATTCGTCGCCTCGTCAATCAGCCAGAAAGTCAGCCCCTCAGGATAATCCAACCCGCCACCAGTGCCCATCCAGGTGGATAAAAAACCCACTTTGACCGGATTTTGCGGGTCGAACCCTAAGTGACTGACATGGACAGCCTCACTGTGAGTGCTCATGGGTTTGTAGTCGAACAAGATGGGAGGGCGATCGCTCTCCGGTAGGTGTATCTCGTAAGACTGACCCGGACTGAGCGACTGTGGAAGCTGCAGATACACCGTGTGGGCCATTGCCCACTGCGCGTTCTGATGGCTGTCTTGCCGGGCCATGTCAGTGGGGTGCGACTTAAAAAAGAGGGTGCTGGGGGTGATGCTGCGGGCCCTGGCAACGAGTGGAATGGAGCTAGCTGCATCTACCGGTTCGATGCGATAGCGCTGGGGTTGCTGCAACAATGCCGGGTCTAGCGCTTCGCCGACTAGCTGATCGAGGGAATAGAAGATAGAGTGGTCTGACCCGATGAGGAGACCGGCTTTTTTGCCGTTTCGAACTAGCCAAGTGGCTGGGTCATTTGCGCCTGTTTGAGTGCGATCGCCCGGCTGCCGTTCATAGGACATTTGCTCACCCCGAATCACCTGGCCCGCGTCAAACCGAATGGCAATAATGTTTTGGCTAACCGCGTATACTTGCGAAACTTTGGGCTGTGTGGCTTCAGGTATCGCAGTCTGGGCGGTGCGCGCTGGATCAACGGCTGAGGCTGTTGTTAACGGCGCTGAACAGCTGGGCAGCATGCTCAACAAAACGACTCCTGCCAACGCATAGGCTGAGTCTGTAGAACGTCTAAGAATCTCCATTGAAAAAGGGTTACTTATTGATGTAGATGCACCGGTTAGAACAGAAACCATGAGCTTGCGTCGGCATGCCAAGAATCTGTTCTAAGTTTAGAATGTTGGACTAACGAGTCCAAAGGGTAAATAGCGAACTGGAATATCGGTGTGGAAACGGCTTTGCGTACAGGTAACGCGTTTAGCTGAAAGTGTTTAACTGAAGACGTTTAGCTGCTGGTATTTAGCGCTGGTATTTAGCGACTGTTTAGCTACGGGTGTTCGGCTGAAGCTGTTTGGCTATATGGCCGAGCGTGTCATGGCCGAAATGAGAAAATTTTCGAACAGGTTTGGTGTTGTTAAGACGGAACCTTTCGAGGATTTTTCTCATCATAGTTTAGAAGTAGCAAAAGAAATTTCTCTTCGCTACTTTACGCTGTTTGCGTTTACGGACTGATGCTGGCGATGACGGCTAATAATCACGCTTAACGGTTTTGTTATGTCAACCAAAAGGTACCGGGTGCTGCTTGTTGTAGACCAGTGTAATCCACAGTGGACCTCTGTTCCGCTACTGGGCTACCGCTACTACCAAGAGCTAAGCCAGCTCGCAGAGGTCACCCTCGTCACCCATCAGCGCAACAAAAAGTCGCTCACAGCCCTGCATCCTACCGCCGACATCGTATACATAGAAGAAACTCCATTTTTCCGCGAATACTACAAAGTCGCCCGACGCCTGAGCACCTTCAAGGGGCGGCTGATGTGGCCTTTGTACAACGCACTGGCTTTTCCCTGCTACCAAGAGTTTAACCAGAGTGTCTTTCGGCAGTTCGCTCCGCAGGTGCGTGCCGGTAGATACGACATTGTGCACGCCATTACGCCAATGATGCCGCGCTACCCATTTCGACTCGTCGAAGCCTGCGAGGAGACGCCTTTTATCTTAGGGCCAGTCAATGGTGGCGTGCCCTATCCGAAAGGTCTGCGGAAGATTGCGCTACAGGAGTTTGCTTACTTTAATGTGTTGCGCTCGGTGGGGCGATGGCTGCTGCCTGGATATCGGAAGACTTACCGAAAAGCTGACTATATTTTGGCGGGCTCAGACTACACGCTCAATTTGATCCAAGAGCTGTTTCAGCGCAGTGAAGACAGTATTGAGCTGTATTTTGAAAATGGCATCACGCAAAAGTTTGCAACTGCTGGTGTCGATGGAGATAAGGCTAAGTCAGATAGTGCTGAACTCGCAAACGGATCTTCTGCACCGCCGGATTCACCAGTTCACTTACTGTTTGTAGGTCGTTTGGTACCTTACAAGGGAGCCGATATGTTGGTAGAGGCGGTGAGCTTGCTGCCTGATGTGTTGCGCGATCACATTCACCTAACCATCGCTGGCACCGGCCCCGAAGAAGCAGCCCTAAAGGAGCAAATTGCTACCCTGCAGCTGCAAGACAAGATAGAAATGACTGGCTGGATTCCCTACGACGACATTCACGCCCTCTACGGCGCTGCCGATGTGTTTTGCTTCCCTTCCGTTCGAGAGTTCGGCGGTGCGGTTGTCATGGAAGCGATGGCCTGCGGCCTGCCGTGCATTGTGGTTAACAATGGCGGCATTGGTGAATATGTGACTGAGGCAACCGGCTTTAAGATTGAGCCGACTTCAAGGGAGTATATTGTGCAGCAGTTGCAACAGCATATTGCAACGCTGGTGAATACTCCTGAGCTATGCCGTGAGATGGCGCGTCAAGCAAAAGAGAGAGCAAAGGACTTTTTCTGGGACGTGAAAGCGAAGAAGATTATTGAAGTGTATGACCGGGTCTTGAGCCGCTCTGGCGTAGATGAACAGACGGATGAAGAGGTTGCGGCTGTTGGTGCGATCGCAGAAGAGTCCGCTGTGATGTCTTCTTAGGTGAGGTAGCGCGCAGAGGCGGGGTGGGTCCGCAAAGTATTCAGCGCATCTTACAGCCGCATCCACAAGATAGTTGATAATTCTGAAGTAGGAGTAGAAGTAGGAGTACTTCGCGCGCGACGCGAAGTACTCCTACTTCTCTCCCTGAACCCTGCAATTACGAACTTACTGCCGCTGTTTTCTTCTCAGCTGGAACCGCAACACCCTCAGCATTGGGATACTCTCCATAGAGCTTTTGATAGAGCGTTGCAGCACCAATTCTGCTGTCAAATCTTTCAACAATGCTCTTTCTACCATTCTGAGAAAGTTGTTTTCTTAGCTCAGGATCATCCATGACCCGTTCGATAGCTGCCTGGAGGGCAACTTCGTCCCGCGGGGGAACGAGTAGGCCATCTTGCTGATCAGAAATGATTTCTGTGACACCGCCTGCATTCGTGCCGATGGTGGGAACGCCCATCGACATCGCTTCCATGTACACAACGCCGAGGGCTTCGGCATGACTGGCCAAGGCAAATGCATGGGACTGATGCATGAGTGCAATGATTTGGTCTTCTGACAAAGAGCCTGTGAACGTAACGTGCTCCGTGAGGCCGAGCGTTTTGACCAATGCCTTTAGCTCTCGTTCTATCGGTCCCGAGCCGACAATCTTAAGTGTGATGTCTCTGCCGCTATCGAGAATTCTTTTGACAGTTTTGATCAACACATCGTGACCTTTGCACGGATGCAGACGTCCGACCGTAATCAACCTAAAACCGCCTTCTTCAGGGTTGGGAAGGGTCTCAGCAGGATACCACTTTGTTGTGTCTACGCCGATTCTGCCTAGCAGGGCTTTGTCATCGTCGAGCTGCTGATAGTCGGCTCGCATCTGTGCCAACAGCCAGTCTGTAATGGAGATAGTGAAGGCCGCGTCTAAAAACTTTTGTTCCATGGCGCCTCCCCACCCTTCAATTTTGGCATTGAGCGTCATCGAAAAAGGAATGCCGACTAGGCGCTTCACCATCATGGCTAGCACAGCTGAGCGGGAGCACGAATGCACATGAAAATGTTGAATGTTGCGGCTGAGGGCTTCTTTGGCCAGGGCTGGGGTTAGGAGCGCTAGGGGAAGAGTCTCTTTCCAAGCGGGCTGCTTCTTGAGGTCGAGGGTAAAGCAGAGCTTCAGCATGTCTATGAAGCCGCTGGGATGGCGTGCGATCGCCCAGGCAATATCTCTGATGAGCTTTAGTGATGGCTGGGGCCACAGGTAATAGGTCTTTTCGCTGGCAGCTTGTGCAAAGGCATGTTTTGCTCGTGTCTTGGCATCTGGCTCTCGGGTGGAGAAGATATCAATCTCGGCCCCCCACTCTCGCATGTGAATGATTTCGCGCCACATCCAGATGTGCGTCTGACCTGGAAATTCGGGGATCAAGTATCCAATTTTCATTGTGCTTTTCGCGTTTGCTGATAGAATTTGTCGCTAGCAGAATGCTCTGTGCAGCCTACAAAGGTTGCACAACTGGCTCTTTAGAAATCTAAATACGTTGCAGCTGTTTGCCTGCTGTTTGCCTGGCTTGCCTGCTGCTTGTACGGGGCTACCGGACTACTGTACGTACGATTGTGCACGTGCGATTGGGCTTGACGGTCCGTAGACCCTACTGCAGACACCGATGCACACCTGTGAAGCATTGTGTCTGATGTTGTTGCAAGCTGTCAGTCAAGACGACTACTTACTCAAACAATTCAACAAGCGCAAAGTGCGAAGCGAAAGCGTATGCAGATGCTATCCTAGACCCCTCACCTAGCTTTCTTGTTCCAACTTACATCCGTGACTTTTTCCTCTCAATTCTCGACAAATTTTTCTGAAGAAAAGGGATAAAAAAGGGGAAATTGGCCGATCAAAAAACTTGTCGATTAAGTTTGTCACGTAAACTTGTTTCGAAGGAGGGAACCTACCAAGACTTTTTGAGTCGGCTAAGTTCGATTTGATTTTTTTCTAATTGAAAAGATCGTTTGAGGCTAGAGATATTTAGCCGACGGGCCACAAAGTCTGCAAGATAGAGCTTGAGACCGTAGTATTTGATACCGGATCTGACAATGTTGATTTTGTTCTGGAGTTGGAAGTATGCCAGCCTGAGCGGAGAAGGGTCAACTTTGGGCAGGCCGCTAAGTTCAAATCCGCGCTGCACCATTTGTTCACCAACGCGGGCTTCTACATACTGAATCTCTCGGTCCGAAAGCTTTCGGCGCCAACTGCTAACCAGCTTAGGATCTGGCAGGCCATAGTCTGTTGTATGAACATAGTCCAGCATCTTTTCGCTGTAGGCGACGCCGATAAAATCGCAGACTTTTTCTAGGGTTTCCGTGTTGTTAGCAATCAAGTCTTTATAGACAATTTCAAGCTTTCTTTCTACGGGGAGCTGCTTACTAAATCTCTCCCAAAGCGCCTCCGCCTGTATCCAGCGCTCAAGCCCGATCCACACGTTTCCAGCCCACCCTTTAACCATACAAGAGTGACTGACATCACGAGGGTCTCTCACGATGTGAATGAAGCGCGCATCCGGCCAGAGAGACAGGAGTCTATCAAAGTGGTAGTGCACCGTTGCGCCAATCAGCGCCTTGTTAAAAGTGTCTTTTCTCTGTTGTAAAAAGCTATCTACTAGCTGCGGGTAGGTCAGGCGTTTGTCGACACCCATGCCGCTCATCTGAAAGATACGGTGTGTCTCCAACCAGCTGTAGTAGTCCTGCAAATTTGGATAGTTACCTTTTTCATCCATCTTGGCGACGGCGTACTCAAATTCATTGAGCCAGGTAATTTCTGGATGAAAGTTGAGCATGAGGCGCAGGAGGGTTGTGCCCGAGCGCTCAGAACCGACTAAAAAGACAGGTTGACTAACCATAAGACCTAACAGGGCTTCTACAGATGCTTTGCAAAGAATTAATAACTCAGACCGAGAATACCAGACTAAAGTTTCATCTGCTCGGAACTATTTTCTCTCGCCACATATCTAATTGGCTAGGTATCTGAATCTTTTTGAATAAGCGATTTTAGCTAGGCATTTTTGTAGGCAACTTTTGGCAATTTTTGACTACGCGCTTTTGACTAAGCAATTTTGCCTAGGCGCTTTTTGAAGAGCACGCAAGGCGCGGTTTTCTCGTTAGAGCTGACGACCAGAACAGCCAGCAAAAAAGGTTGAGAAGACTAGCAGAAGAGAGCCCGAGCGGGCGACAACACTCAATGCTACGAAACTGGTTACCTCCAACGCGAATGTGGACTTTTCAGCAACATTTACAGCAACAGTTATTGGGAGATTTTGGGCATGTCAAGGGGATACGTTCTCATTAGTCCTTGCCGCGATGAAGCTGCCTATATTCAGACGACGATTGACTCAATTGTGAGCCAGTCGTTACTGCCTGAAAAATGGGTGATTGTAGACGATGGATCAACAGACGGCACGGAGGAGATTATTGCGCAGGCAGCGCGCCGGTATCCTTTTATAGAGGTCATTCGGCGGGGCGATCGCGGCCAAAGAAGTGTCGGCCCCGGCGTGATCGAAGCCTTTTATGCAGGCTACGACACCGTCGATCCTAGCCAGTACGACTACATTTGCAAGCTCGATGTCGATCTAGACATTCCGCCTACCTACTTTGAGCGGCTAGTAGAGCGAATGGAGACCAATCCACGCATTGGTACCTGCAGTGGCAAGCCATATTTCCCGGGTAAAGATGGGCAGCTGGTTAGTGAGCGCTGTGGTGATGAGACCTCTGTGGGCATGATCAAGTTTTACCGCAGGGCCTGCTTTGAAGCGATTGGTGGATTTGTCCGTCAGGTGATGTGGGATGGGATTGACTGCCATCGCTGCCGCATGGAAGGCTGGATTGCCTGCAGCTGGGATGAGCCCGAGCTACGGTTTGTGCACCTGAGACCCATGGGCTCTAGCCACAAAAGCATCTTTACCGGGAGAACTCGCCATGGCTCTGGTCAGTACTTCATGGGGACCGGATTGCCCTACATGGCAGCTAGCGCTGCGTACCGTATGATGACACCGCCTTTTGTACTAGGCGGAGCCATGATGCTGGTGGGCTACCTGAAGTCAATGCTGTCCGGGCAAGAGCGCTATGGCGACCAAGCCTTTCGAGAATTTTTGCGACGGTATCAGTGGCAGTGCCTTTTGAAGGGTAAGCAGCGGGCAACACAATCTTTGAATGAGCAGCAGGCTGGAGCTTGGCTGATGCAACACGGTCAGCGGTCGAGTCGGCGCCGAGTTGAGGGACGTCTGACATCTGTGTAGGTTCGCCGCGACGTTGCTGTTTGGCCGTCTGTTGCGATTGGGCGTAAGCGCTACAGCTGGAACATTGAAACTGGTGTAATGGTCAAGTATTAAAGGAATCTGTACTTGTACACCATCAGGGAGATGGGCACAGCATGAAGTTACTGGTCACCGGCTCATCAGGCTTTTTGGGTAAGTACGTTGTGGCGACGGCGCTGCGACGAGGCCATCACGTCCGCGCTGTGGTGCGCCCTGCAACAGATATTTCCAACATTGCCTGGTCGACCCACCCACATGTTGAGTTCGCCAGGTTTGACCTGCGCAGGCGTGTAGGCATTGCTGAGTCGCTGTCCGGAGTGGATGCGGTTTTGCACTTGGCAGCGTCTAAGGCGGGTGATTTTTACGCTCAGTTTGGCGGCACCGTCCTCGCGACGGAAAACCTGCTGATGGCTATGGCCGAGACCAACGTGAAGCGTTTGGTGGCCATTGGCACCTTCTCGGTATACGACTACATCAATATGGAGCGGGGGACTTTGCTAGATGAAGGCGCACCCTTGGTGAAGGTGCCTGCCTGGCGGGATGAGTACGCGCAGACGAAGCTCTTGCAAGAGAAGCTGGTGCGCCAGTTTGAGAGTGAGCAGGGCGGTTTGGTAACGGTGCTGCGTCCGGGCGTAATATTTGGAAAAGACAATCTCTGGACGGCTAGGCTGGGGGCTTCTCTGGGGGAAAGTGCCTGGCTGAGAATTGGCGCTTACGCTCAGCTACCGCTCTCCTATGTGGAGAACTGCGCAGAGGCCATTGTAATGGCGGCTGAGCAAGAAGCCGCCATTGGCCAAACGCTGAACGTGCTGGATGACGAAATGCCTACCCAGCGCCAGTACGCGCAGGCGCTACGGGCTCAGGTCCCTCATCCGCCTAAGTTTGTACCGGTCAATTGGACAGTCATGCGCCTAATTGGCGACTTGGCATGGGCGGTCAATCAAAAGTTGCTCAGTGGTAAGGCGAAGCTGCCGGGGGTGTTGGTGCCTGCGAGACTCCATGCTCGCTTTAAGCCTTTGACCTACAGCAATGCAAAGCTGAAGCAGTGCCTAGGTTGGGAACCAACGTACGGCGTGGAAGCTGCGATCGCTCGCAGCTTAGACAGTCAAGATCACTGCGTGGTCTCGTCTGTGGCGGAGCCGACGGTTCCTGAGCAGCTGTCCCAAGCAGTTGGGTGATAGCCTGCCGGATATGACCGGCTAAATATAACCTTCTGGATGATGGAGTTTCCCATGCGAATTGCTTACTTAACGGGGACCTATCCCCGGGCAACCGATACGTTTATCCAAAGAGAAGTGATGGGGTTGCGATCGCACGGCGTAGAGGTGCATACCTTTGCCGTTCGGCGACCCGGTGACGACCATATTGTGGGGCCTGAGCAGGCGAGTGAGCGATCGCAAACCTTCTACATTTTGCCGCCCAAGCTTTCAGTACTCTTAAAAGCTCACGTATCGCTGCTGTTCGGGTCACCGGGCCGGTATGCAAAGGCGATCGCCCTCGCCCTCAAGACCCGTCAGCCAGATGTGAAAGGACTGCTTTATCAGCTTTTTTACTTTTTAGAGGCGGGCGTGTTAGCCGCTCAAATGCGCGATCGCCAAATCTCCCACCTACACAATCACTTTGGCAATACGAGCTGTTCTGTAGCGATGCTGGCAGCCACACTCGGTGGGTTTAGCTACAGCTTTATGCTGCACGGTCCGGCCATCTTTTTTGAGCCCAAGCGTTGGCACATTGGAGAAAAAATCAAGCGAGCCAGCTTTGTCACCTGCATTAGTCAGTACTGCCGTTCGCAGGCGATGGTCTTTGCCCCCTACGAAACCTGGGAGCGCCTACACATTGTTCACTGCGGAGTAACTCCGGAACAGTTTTCTCCAGTGACGCATCAGGGCGCCGGGCACCGGCTGCTGTTCGTTGGGCGGTTAGCAGCGGTGAAGGGCCTGCCGATGCTGCTGGAGAGCATTCGCCGACTGCAGGCGAGCGTTCCCAATATTTTGCTGACGGTGGTGGGCGATGGCCCAGACCGCAAGCTTTTGGAATCACTGACAGCTCAGCTAGACTTGAGCGCCCAGGTCAAATTTGTGGGCTACCAGTCTCAGGCTTCGGTACGGCAGTATCTACAAGAGACGGATGCTTTCGTGCTGCCGAGCTTTGCTGAAGGGGTGCCGGTGGTGCTGATGGAGGCGATGATGTCTGGGGTGCCAGTGGTCGCTACGCAGATTGCCGGTGTGAGTGAACTGGTGGAAGATGGGGTAAGCGGATTTTTGGTGCCGCCGAGTAACGTGAGTGAGCTGTGCGATCGCATTCAAACGCTGCTGACCGATGGCGAACTTAGAGCGCGCTTTGGCAAACAGGGGATAGCGAAAGTTCGCGAACAGTTCGATATCTCAAAAGAATCAGAAAAATTAGCTCGGCTGATGGCCGCCGTAACCGTTCAGCAGCTGCCTGATGCGGCGTCGAGGCCAGCTACCCAAGATGATGAAAAAGAGCAACAAAGCACACGTGTTCTAACCCCATCTCGGTAGCCCATTGTTTGCTCCACCTAGGGATTCCTGCGATGCCTATGTACGCAGATCTTGAAGTGATTCCCTCTGGAGCGGTAGGACCCCGCGTCGGTTCCCGGCGCTAGCGGTGCGACCCCGCGTCGGTTCCCGGCGCTAGGGAATGCGCACCAAGACAGGGGTGGCCGGAGCGCAGCGGAGGTCGGGGTGGGTCAGCCGCTGACGCGACATGCCGGAGCCATCCCGTTCGCTACACATCAGCTATTCCTCTTCAAAATACTCTTCTTCTTCGCTGGGCTTGTCCATTTCTTCTTTAAAGCCACGCAGCGTTTTACCCAACGCGCCACCAAGCTCAGGAATGCGCTTCGGCCCAAAAACCAGCACGGCAACTACGCCGATAATGACCATTTCTGGGACGCCCAAACCAAACAACATGACGCTTCTCCTATGCCGCAAGCCTAGTCTGAACCATAGCACAGCTAGGACCGGATACACCGGTCCTAGCCGCGCGGCTCATCGCCTGGCAACGTTCGAAACAGCAGTCAAATCAGTAACAACCGCAGCCTCAAAACATGCCGCGATATTCAATTACTGCGCTCTATGACGATACTCCAGCCAGCTGCGTAGCTCTTCCTCAGAGCCACAGCTTTTAATCTGCTCGCTCACGGGATCGTACGCACACCACACCAATCCCAATCGGGTTCTCTTTTGCCAAATTCGAACTTGCTGTTCACCCGTTAAGAATCGCAGCAGGCTATGGCCTAGCGCTACAAGCCAAGGATGAGCGCTAGCGTGGCGGTCAGCCGCTGGCTTTGACCACAGTCGCTCTAGCCGTCGGCGAGCCCGCTCAGAGGTACAAACGCCATCAGACGGACATTCAGATGAAAACTGACGAAAACTTTCCATGACAAACCTCGCTTAATCGATGCTTAGCCCAACCTAATTAGTAAGGGTTAAAGTCATCAGATGTGATGGGAAATGAAAAAGAGAATTGACCCAGAAAACAAAAACAATCAACAGCAATCCACCAATAAAAATTGTTGTTACAACTCGCTGCTGTAGCCACTTAACGCTCACGGCAAGCCACCGCATAAGGTAGCTGCTCAGTCAGACAATCTTCTCGTCAGACAAGTCACCCAACACGACAGATGAAGCTAAAAAACCAGAGTAAATTCCACAGTCAGTATGCTGAAAACAGCTGGTAAACATTTTGTAAGCAACAGTTACAACAACAGGCTTGACCGTGACTCTTTTTTTATCGCTTTTGATCGATTACGCTTTGGTTTATTGATTTTTGTTCAATCTCTTATGTTCATACTGTATTCAACCTGCAAGGGGGTCGCAAAGCATATTGTCAATAGGCACTATGCATAAAATAGATGCACGGCTATGGCCGATTAATACCAATAGTGCGATAGCCTGACAGCAAGCGAGCCTGGCAGCAAGCCCAGACTGGAGTAAGTCAATGGCAGGAAAGTCCGCAAAACACCTCAGAGAAAAGATTAAACTCTCCCAGCTACGCGCCCTGAACGCAGTGGTCACCACCGGTAGCTTCAGCGAAGCTGCCCTACAGCTTAGCGTCAGCCAGTCGACGGTGAGCCATAGCATCGCAGCGCTCGAAGAGGCTCTGGGCGTTACCCTCATTCATAGAGGGCGCAATGGCGCATCGCTGACCCCCGTGGGCGATCGCATCTTTAGTCAGGCGCAGCAAGCCCTCTCGCTCATCGAAGACATGGGCCGCGAGGCAACCCGTGCCAAGGGAGTCGATGGCGGGCTTGTGCGTATCGCGGCCTATCGCAGCCTAGCCAGCGAAGTGCTCCCCGAAGTCATCGCAGAACTACACAAGGCACACCCCACCGTGCAGGTCTCCATCACAGAATTCGATTCAACCCGGGCGCTAGTGGTCGCACTGCAGGAAGGAAAAGCAGACTTTGCGATCGCAGAAATCCTCAAAGGCCCACAGTTTTCTAGCTTCCTGCTCATGGAAGATCCCTTCATCGCACTCCTGCCGCCCAGCTTCCAAGCATCTAATCATACTCGCGTCACCGCTATCCATCCCAAATCATCAGCATCAAAAAATAAGGGCGCGATCGCCCTCACCTGGCAAGACCTCCGCGCGCATCCGCTCATCACCTCTTCCAGCGACTGCTGCAAAACCATCATGCCTCTGCTACGGCAAGCCCAACCTAGCATCGAAATCGACTATCTCATTTCCAACGACTCCACCGCAGTCAGCATGACCCGCCAAGGGCTCGGCATCACCATCCTGCCAAAGCTTGCCGCCCAGCCTATTCCCGCCGACGTGCGAGTAGCCCTGCTGCCCTTTCGCATTGCCCGCCCGCTAGGCATTAGCTGGCCAGAGAGCAGCCTACTGACCCCAGCAGCCTACGCCTTTTTAGAAGCATTTAAAAATTTATACGAAAATTTAGACGGCACACAGCAGTATGGTGTAGAGCGTAAAGCGCTAGCTAGCCAAGCGGTCGTTCATCACTAGCAGGGTAACGACTCACGGGCGAACACCCCCACCTGTTATCGACCATGAGAGAGCTACTTTTCTTGCTGCCAGGCACCACCAAAGCATTTTTTGCAGGGGGCCTCACAGCCGAGCTAAAAACCCTTGAGCTAGCCAAACAGATTTGTCAGGCCAGCATTGTCACGTACCGACAAAGAGAAAAAGACACGCTTTTTTTAGACGATGTGCTGGCCAATGTAGCGAGCCAGGCACGCTACCAAAACTGCATTTTTGTCGTGAGCTGGGGGTTTGACGTGCCCAAATTGCTTAAACGCATCGGCGATCGCCCTACCCTGTATCACGCCCACAGCACCGGATATGGATTTACCGTACCACCCCGCGTCCCCATTCTCACCGTCAGCCGTAACAGCATGGGCTACTGGGGAGAAAAAGCCCTCGGCTCCCTCATCTACCACCTACCCAACGCCCTCTCTCCCGACTTTCAAAATCAACACATTCCCCGAGATATTGACGTTCTCATTCAGCAGCGAAAATCTTCCGAATATCTCTTACAACAACTTGTGCCCGCCCTGCAAAAACGCTGTAATGTCTTTCTTCTAGATCACTATGTAGAAGATCTCATTGGTCTGTTCAATCGGTCCAAGATATACCTGTACGATTCTGCAGAATACTGGGGCAGATATGGCCTCACCGAAGGCTTTGGCCTGCCGCCAATGGAAGCCCTCGCCTGCGGCTGTCAGATTTTCTCCAGCGTCAACCACGCCCTTGCCGACTATCTCGACCCCGGGTTTAACTGTCAAAAGATTTCGGGCTATGCCACCGGCTACGATGTCCAAAGAATTCTTCAAGCCGTCGAAAACTGGCCAACAATAACAACACCACCAGAAGACTTTTTCACCGCCTATAGAACAGAATCGCTACTGCCCCGGCTGCGGCAGATCCTAGTCGAGATCAACGCATTTTTTGACTATCAACAGCGTCAGCCTAGCGATATTCCCCAGCTGACCCGCCGCCGTAAAGCTTACCTAACTTGGAAGCGAGTGGTGAAAAAGCTGAAGGGAAAATAGCCATTGAACCAGACACAGCAAAACTAAGCATCGAAAACCAGGCATCGCAAGCCAGGCATCGCAGAGGAGCCAGACCATCTAGTAGCACTGGCCTATGTAAGGAGGCGGGATTTCAGCTGAATCCCTGAGAAGCCATCAAGAAAGGTTGGGAATAATGACTGTACGTTTTTCCCTTAGCTGTCAGAATGGCTACCTTCCCCTCTGAATCTGCCGTCATTGAGCGCTTGTGCAACCACTACGAGAGCATACAGCCCATTGGAGAACCCTTTGGCTACAATCAGCTCCTGGCCAACGATATCAAGCAGCAAAGGGCAGTTGTCATCAAATCTTTGGCCATCAAAGACAACACGCCCACTGGGGATATCTGCTGCTTCGAACGAGAAATTCACCTGATTGAATCGCTCAAGCATCCCACGATCCCTTGCTACATAGATTCCTTTAGCATCGATACGGCAGAGGGGAAGGGGCTGGTGCTGGTGCAATCCCATCAGGGCGGCCAGACACTGGCACAGCAGGTATTGGCCGGGAAAAAGTTTAGCGAATCAGAAATTAGAGCGATCGCAAAGCAATTGCTACAGGGTCTCATTTACCTCCACGGCAAGGGATTGGTGCATCGAGATATCAAGCCTAGCAACATCGCAGTCGCAGGCAACAAAGCTGACCTTGGCCAAGCCACCTGGCTCAACCTTGGCACCGTGCAATACGTACAGGCGCAGCGGCCAGATGCCCTAGTCGGCACCTACGGCTACATGCCACCAGAGCAGGTGGGCGGTCAGGCAGCTTTCGCTTCAGATCTCTACAGCCTGGGCGCAACGCTGATCTTCCTAACCACGGGCTACCATCTAGGCAACCTGCCTCGCCAGGGGCCCCAGGCCAGATTTGCCTGCCCGAAAGCACGGCTCAGCGCCAACTTTCAGCAGTGGCTGAACTGGCTAATCGAACCCAGCGTGAGCGATCGCCCGGCCTCCGCCCAAGCCGCCCTCGCTTCACTCAATCGTCTGCCGCTATCCATGCTCAAGCACAGGCTGTGGAAACGCCAAAAGACCCAACTAACGCCCGTTCCCATCGCCACCAGCCGCCGCGATCACTACCAGCCTTTCTTCACAAAAATTCGCTCTAGGAAAAAGCCCTACTCCCTAGAGCTGGTCATCCCCCCTGCGGGACTGCGGTCCGACATTAGCCAGAGCGCTCTCACGCCACTACTCATTGGTGGCACGATGCTGATGAGCGGCCTGTATTTGCTCAGCCTGCTGCACCTAGCGCCCACCATGCTAGCCAGCGCCGAAGGGCTCGCTGCGCTCACGGCTGCCGTGCTTGGCATGGTGGGCTGCGCCTACAGCATTCGCTTCTTGGGTAGTGGGCTGCGGCGTCTACAAACGGCTCTTTTCAGAAAAATTCACATCCAAATCGACAGTGACGTCCTGCTGGTAGCCTACAAAACCTGGCTGCGATCGCCCGTCTACATCCTCAATACCAAGCGCGAGCAGGTTTACAACGTCAGCTCACTGCCCGACGGCGGTGCACTCCGCATCCTCACCCACCAAAACCGCACCCAGACCGGCTGCATTTGCTTCAAGCTCAGAGTAGGCGACGGCGCTCTCACTCGCCGCGACATTCGCTGGCTCACCTCACTGCTCAACGACTGGCGCGCTTACCCCTCCGGCTAACCCTCACGTGCCGCCATCAGCTGCTCAGCCAGTTCAAGAAATCCTGCGACTTCTGGCTTATCGGTAATATAGGCTGGCGCGTAGGTCAGCGTTGGCAAATAATTTTTCACGTTGGCAACGCCCACGGAATAGGGAAATTGCTCAGGCGAGAACAAACTGACATCGTTGGGGCTGTCGCCAACAGTAACGACGTCAGCCGCTGAGATTGAACCAAAGTGCTCTTTTAGCACCCGGGCTAGCCCCGCTGCTTTCTTTTGCCGCACTACTTTGATATGGCACTGCACAGTGCTGTAGGTAAATCCCATCGACTGAGCCGCGCAGGTTTGCTGCATCCATTCAAGGTCTTCAGTCTCTAGGCCAGCCACATCAAACGTCCAGTCTGTAATGCGATAGGCATTATCTGCGGCTGGCCGTAGGTGGGGATACTGGCCCCGCAGCCGAGCGAACACATTACTCAGGCGATCGCGATGCTGACTCATTCTCGGAATATCGGGCAAAATGAGCGGCTCAGCTAGCTTTTCGTGGAGGTAGACACCGCCATTTTCAGCGATCGCACCCGCAATGGGCAGATAGTGCACTAGCCCGCTCACCCATCCTGCCGACCGCCCCGTCACCACCAGCACCTCAATGCCGTGGCGCTTCAGTGCATCCAGCGCCCCGATCAGCCCGGGCGTAAACTTACCCTCCGCTGTCAGCGTACCGTCCATATCGGTGGCCACTAGCCGAATGCGGCTCAAGGCCTCCTTAAAGTCAGCATCGTCCAGTGCGCTCGTCAGTCTCTGTGGCCGCATAGTGCTCGTTAATCGACCCCAACATCGATCCCGAAAAAAGTTCACCCCTACATTAGCCCGACATCAGCCAGCCGCAATCCGTAATATTTGGAAGCCGCCCCCAAAGACAGATAGAAAGACAGATAGAAAACAGATAGAAAACAGGCAGGGAACAGGCACGAGCAGCATCAACTTTAGCCATTCTGACAGTCCAACTGGGCACTCTGAAAACAGTCAATTGCCCGCAGCACTCCATGTCCACTGGCAACCTATCTATGTCCAGAGCGTCTGTTCAGCTCCTGAAGCAACCTGCTGCTACACAGACCGCTTGGCTCGCCCAAACGCCGGCTCAAGCCGCTCCGCTTCCCGTCCCTCCCAACCTATGGAAGTATTCAACAGGCGGACTCTTTGCCCTACTCGTTGGACTCGGAATATATTCTTACTTGCAAAATCGCAAGCTCCAAAAGCAGCTCAAGTTTGAAACCTACAAAAACAAAGAACTGCACAAGCGCGTCAAGCTCGCCCTCAGCACCATTGCCAAAATGGAGCGCAATCCCGACCTGATTCACTCGCGAGACTTCAACCTAGACTATCTGCGCATGCGGATGGAAGAAAAGCAGTTCAATTTTGCGATCGTCAATCAGCTGAAGGTAAAAGTTAAGCAGCGAGTCAGCGAAGCTCTGCGCCCGCAGCAGGCAAATTCTGGCATGGTCGGCATCGCCAACAACAAGCCTCGGGTCGTCGATCAAATCTTCGACGTAGAGTACACCGCACCCAACGACCCCAAGCAGCGCAAGCGCGTCCTTTTCCGCATCCAGATCAAGCTCACAAAGCTGCCCGCCCAGGCCACCTCCCAAACCGTGGCCGATATTGTGAACTGCATCGAGCAATTTCTCAATCCACAAGACAATGAGGGCTTCTGGCAGCCCACGTTGCAGGGCCGCATCGCCAGCATGAAATGGGACCAAAAGGCCAAACCCACCCCACTACTGGTGCTAGAGCAAACCAACGAAGGCGTCAACGTCACCTTCAGAACCAAAAAGAACAAACCGTCCATTCTCTAGCAGCTTCGAGCTACTAAAGCTCTCAAAGCTGCCAAGAAAAGACGGTCTGCATCTCTACCAAGCTGATGACTTACCGCAGCCAGTTTTTCAGCCTTGAGGCGACCTGAGGCCTTCTGAGCTTACGCATCGCCTTTGTCTGAATCTGTCGGACTCGCTCGCGGGACAGCTGAAAAATACCACCAACCTCTTCTAGGGTGTGTGTCTCACCCGTAGTCAGGCCATAGCGCAAGGCAATAATTTCCTTTTCGCGCTCTGTGAGCACTTCAGTGAGCACGTCAGAAATTTCCTGTCGCATCATCGACTCGCTAATCTGTGACTCTGGCGACAGAGAGTGCCCATCTTCCAAAAGCTCCATGAGCTCAGTATCTTCGCCCTTACCCACCCGGTGGTTGAGAGAAAGCGACTTGCGCTGCACCTGCTGCAGCGTCCGCAGCTGCTCGGGCGTCATCTCTAGTGCGGCTGCGACTTCTGCCTCGGTGGGGGTTCGCTGCAGCTCTTTGCGTAGCTCACGGTGCGCCTTCTTGAGCTTATTGAGCTTTTCAACGATGTGAATCGGCAGGCGAATCGTGCGGGCGTCGTTGGCGATGGTTCGCGTAATGCCCTGACGAATCCACCAGTAGGCATAGGTCGAAAATTTGTACCCCTTGTCGGGATCAAACTTTTCAGCGGCGCGGTTGAGGCCTAGGGCACCTTCTTGAATCAGATCGAGGAAGGGAACGCCTCGATTGAGGTATCGCTTGGCGATAGAGACAACCAGGCGTAGGTTTGAGCGAATCATGCGGCGCTTGGCAGCGCGGGCCTTACGCAGGCGCTGCTTTAGCTGAGCCTCTTCACAATCAAAGGAGGCCGCTAGCTCGGCTAGGGTAGGTCGCCGGTTGAGGCGCTCTCGCATTTCTTCAGAGCGCTCCTCTAGCTCGACAATGACCCGCACCTGCCTGGCCAGCTCGATTTCCTCGGTGGGCTGTAGCAGCGGGTAGCGAGCCATTTCCTTGAAGAAGGCACCCACCGCGTCGTCATTGGCCGCTTTGCGATAGCTTGAAGAGGCTGCGGCCTTGTCAGAATACTGTACGGAAAATTGACCCTCTTCTGAGGCATCGTCGTCCAGCGGGTCGTCTAGCGCGTCCGAGTCGACAATATCGTCGTCTGTGAGGTCATTTTCTGAGAGTCCAGCGCTTGTAGAGCGGGTGCTGGTGAGACCGCTGTCGTCTGCAAGGGCCACGGCTCTTTTTTCTGGGTCGGCAGTGGTTGAAGCTTTTTCGCCCTGAGGATGGGACCAAGTCATCATAGAAAGGCCAGCATTCTCAGTGGAGAGGGTCTCAGACAGATGGCTCGTCTCAGCGGCGGTGGCAACGGTTGAAAAAGACGTCGGACTTTCGCTCAGAGGAGTTGAATTCATGCTGATGCTAGAAGGATGAGGGGCTGTCATATTTCGAAAGATATTCACGTCACGACGACTTTCAGGGCTGGCGTGTACTAAGACGTTACGGTTACAACAGTTTCTTACATGTTCTTACATGAAGCAGTTACCGCTCACTATAGCAACTCTTTATTAAGAAACTGTTCAGTCTGATAACTAAGATTTTCTAATAAGTCTCCGCACGGCAGCATCCATGGGGTTTTCATTTTTATTGTTACGTTTCGTTGTTTTTTCTCATTATTTTGAAAGTCATTGTTAGTTGACACCGTGTCAAAACGTTAAAGATGCAGAAGAGTTATGCCGAGTCTATGAGCTTCATTGATCAAAATTCATTAACGCCGAGTGGTCCGAACAGTTCCTGTGAACCAGCCTCTTCGGTCCGATGGGTCGATGCACTAGTGGACTGCCCAGGTGCTTCTGGACTCTATACATATCGGGTGCCTGAGGATTTGTCGGTGCAGGCAGGAGACATTGTAAGCGTTCCGTTTGGGGCTCAGCGGGTGGGGGCGATCGCGATTAATGTCCGTTCAAAAGAACCGGAAGGACTCTCTCCCTCAGCAGTAAAACCGATTGAAAGCATCATTAAAAAAGCTTTCTTTACTAAAGAGTATTGGCAGCTTTTAAACCGTGTCGGAGACTACTATCAGACACCTTTTATTCGCATTATCAGAACCGCTTTACCCCCTGGGTTGTTATCCAAATCACAAAGACGAATCCGCTTACAAAAAGCAAACGCGCAAGCAGAAAATCAGGCAGAAAACGAGTCAAGATTTGACGACATCATCCTCTCTGAATTAGAGAAACAGCTAATAGAAACACTGCGAAATTCACCCACTGGAGACTATAGCTGGCAGCACTTACAGCGACAGCTCAATACTCGGCGGTACCCAGGTAGCCGGGCCAAAGCACTCCGAAGACTGATGCAGCTTGGCCGGGTCGAAAGCTACTTAGCCACCCCCAAAGCACCGCGTCCAAAACAGCGGCAGGCCGTCATCTTAGTGCGCCCTCTAGAAAAATCAGACATCGGTGAATTGACTACTCGCCAGGCAGAAATTCTCACGACATTGGCTCACGAAGGCGGCGAACTGTGGCTCAGTGATGCGCTGCAGCAGCTGCATACCACCACCAAAACGCTTAAAAACATCGCAGCCGCCGGATATCTCACCATAGAGCCACGGGAAATCCTGCGCGCAGGCAGCCATTCGCAGTCGCTGCCCGACCAGCCAAAGGTCCTCACTGCCGATCAGGACAAGGCCCTAATCCAGATTCAGGCCATGCAGGGCTACGCAGAGGCCCTACTGCACGGCGTTACGGGCTCCGGTAAAACAGAGGTATATCTGCAGGCGATCGCACCTCGCTTGCAAGCCCGCCAGTCCGCCCTCGTCCTGGTCCCTGAAATTGGCCTCACGCCTCAGCTCACCGACCGCTTTCGCAGCCGATTTGGCGATCAGGTTTGCGTATATCACAGCAACCTATCCGAAGGAGAACGCTACGACACCTGGCGACAGATGCTCACCGGCACACCGCAGATCATCATTGGCACCCGCTCTGCCATTTTTGCCCCCCTGCCCAACCTCGGCCTGATCATCCTCGACGAAGAGCACGACAGCAGCTTCAAGCAAGATCAGCCCATGCCCTGCTACCACGCTCGCCAAGTAGCCCGATGGCGCGCCGAACTCGAAAACTGCCCGCTGATTTTAGGCTCTGCCACCCCTTCTTTAGAGACGTGGACTCGCTTTTTTCCGCCGACGCCTCCCCACCATTACCTGCCGCTGCCTCACCGCGTCCACGCCCGCCCGCTGCCACCGGTCGAAATCGTCGACATGCGGGCAGAACTCCACGCCGGTAACCGCACCATCTTCAGCCGCCCGCTGCAGCAGGCCCTCGAAACCATGGTCGAACAGGGCAACCAGGGCATCCTCTTTATTCACCGGCGCGGCCATAGCAGCTTTGTGTCCTGTCGCAGCTGTGGCCACGTCATGGAATGCCCAAACTGTGATGTGTCCCTGTCTTTTCACCAACCCCATCAAGCGGCGACGCCCAGGCTACGCTGTCACTACTGCGGCTTCGGGCAGCCCCATCCAGACCAGTGCCCCGCCTGCCTATCGCCCTACCTCAAAAACTTCGGCAGCGGCACCCAGCGCGTCGTCAACGACCTAGCCAAGTACTTGCCCCAGGCCCGCTGCCTCCGATTCGATAGCGACACCACCCGCAATAAGGGGGCTCACCGGGCCCTGCTCACCCGGTTTGCGCGGGGCGAGGCTGACTTGCTTGTGGGCACACAAATGCTCACCAAAGGCATTGATTTACCCCAGGTCACACTGGTCGGCATCATCGCGGCAGATGGGCTCCTATTCATGCCAGACTACCGGGCGAGCGAGCGGGCTTTTCAAACCATGATGCAGGTCGCTGGCCGGGCCGGGCGAGGTGATCAGCCCGGCCGCGTCATCGTGCAAACTTACAGCCCTGAACACGTTGCAGTTAAGGCACTGACTGGTACTGAGACCGCAGGCACGCTCGATCAGTACGGTGAGTTTTTGGCCCAGGAGGTGAGCGATCGCACCGCCCTTGGCTACCCGCCCTTTGGCCGCCTTATTCTCCTGCGCATCAGCGGCCTAGAAGAAACCGCCACCGAGCGAGCTGCCGCCCGGCTGGCCCACCGCCTAGAATCTGAGCAGACAGAAAACAGTCCGTACGAGCTACTTGGCCCGGTACCTGCGCCCATTTACCGAGTTGCCCGTCGCTACCGCTGGCACATCCTGCTAAAGCTGCCACCTACAGGCACCTTGCCCAAGCTGACTCATTTACGCAGTCCCAAAGGCATCCACCTATCAATAGATGTCGATCCGCTAAGCCTGTCTTAAAGCATCGAGAAATACAGAAAAACCAACGGTGGCAACACATTGGCGACAATCAGCAGACCTTTTGTCCAGCGCGATCGCACCCTGTTAAACACGTAGACACTTGCGATCGCCATCAGCAGTAGCTCCAGCGGCGCCACAATCTGCCCGTAGTAGCTCGGGTCCCAATACGACACTGGACTCTCAAACCGAAACTGACTCAGTGGCCAAAAGTGCCGATGTCCATCATCCGCGTGCAGCGGCAAATCCTGCAAACAGTGCAGCGCAACGCTACCAAACAGCAGCGCCCATCCCGTCCGTTTCAACCGCAACATGACCACGATGCCGACCACCGCCAAAGGAATCGAATTGAAAAAATCGAACAGGTCTTGCCAAAAAGGGCGATAGTACTCCACCCGCCAAATCTGTGACTCCGGCACATTCGCCAGCTTCAGCACAAAGTAAAAGACAAACATCGCCAGATCGGGAATCAACGCACCCCAGATGATCAGCGGATTCCACTGCGGCTGAGGCTTACGACCCAGCAGTGCGAGGTTAAAAATGGCATGGGCAGTCGTATTCATACAGACGCAGTGAGAACGGGCAGATAGACAAAACGCAAGGTTACAGTAAAAGTAGCGTCCATTTGCCCTCTATTTATTAAAGACTCCGTAGATGAAACTTGCTCCTACGCTCGCGCTGCTTTCCCTAGCAGCCTTGGGCAGTGCCCTAGCGTTTACCAATCCCAACGAAGATGACTACGCCGCCTACCTTTCTCAAAGAGTTAACGCCGACGTTCAAGTCGCGCTGTGCGACCCAGAAGGATTTTCAAACTGGCTAGGCAGAGTCGGTGAGGCGCTCAGCAGCGCCTGCCAGGGATTGCTCTCTGGGGGAGAGAAGCTCTCAGCCGAAGAAGTGCAAGACCTGATAAAAGAAAATACCGAGTACGCAAATCGAATTCTATTCAGCACATACATCACCGAAACGCCCTTTGGTAACTACCGGGCCATTGGCGTCTTTAACCGGTTCATCCTTCGAGAAAACGAAACAGAAAGCCCGACCGAAAGCTAGACAGACAACTAACAGACAACCCATGAGTGCTCCCAGGCCCCTTTACTTAGATTGCAATGCGACGACGCCGGTGGCGCCTCAGGTGCTGACGGCCATGCTGCCCTTTTTTACTGAATACTTTGGCAATCCGAGCAGCTTGAATCATGCTTACGGGTGGGAAGCAGAGGCAGGGGTCAACAAGGCGCGGGCAGCGATCGCAGCCACCCTCCACGCAGACCCCTCAGAAATCATCTTCACCAGCGGCGCCACCGAAGCCAACAACCTGGCTATCAAAGGCATCGCCGAAGCCTACATGGCCGATGGTCGGCACATCGTCACCGTGCAAACCGAGCACAGCGCCGTGCTGGAGCCCTGCCGATATTTAGAATCGCTGGGCTTTAGCGTCACCTATCTAGGCGTAGATTCACAGGGACTAATTGACCTGACAGCGCTGGAAAATGCGCTGCGCCCGGATACCATCCTGGTATCAGTGATGGCGGCAAATAACGAAATTGGTGTGCTTCAGCCGATTGAGAAAATTGGCCAGATTTGTCGCGATTTTTCTACGAAGGGGTTGCGCGATCGCACTATCTTCTTCCATACAGACGCCGCCCAGGCCCTCGGCAAAATTCCGCTAGATGTGCAGGCCATGAACATCGACCTGCTCTCCGTCACCGCTCACAAGCTATACGGCCCCAAAGGCATCGGCGCACTCTACGTCCGCCGCAAAAATCCTCGCGTGCAGATCGCGGCCCAGCTCCATGGCGGCGGTCAGGAGCGGGGCCACCGCTCGGGCACGCTGTACACCCCCCAGATTGTGGGCTTTGGTGAAGCTGTGCAGTTGGCAACCAGCGATATGGCCTCAGAAGCCAACCGCCTAGCCGCGCTGCGCGATCGCCTCTGGGAGCAGCTGCGCCCCATTCCCGGCGTCCATCTCAACGGTCACCCCACCCAGCGCCTGCCAAACAATTTGAATATCAGTATCGAAGGGGTGAATGGCAATACGCTACTTTCTGAACTGAGAAGTGCGATCGCGCTCTCCTCTGGCTCCGCCTGCAGCACCACCAAGCCAACCCCTTCCCACGTTCTCCGAGCGCTAGGCCGCAGCGATACCCTGGCCAAAGCCTCACTCCGCTTCGGCCTAGGACGCACCACCCAGCCAGCAGATATCGAACAAAGCGCCAGCCTAGTGCACCAAGCCATTCAGACCCTACGCGCAGCCGCCCAAACAGTAGGATAAAGCTATCTGCACACCAAGAAATCAACATCGCCAGCCCCAAGACGCCGCGAGAAACAGGAAAAGCCCATGACAGCATCCTTGGTCAGCCTGACAGAAAATTTACCCGCAGAAACGCAGCATCTACGGCTTCACGGCGTCAGCTGGCAGCAATACGAAGCGCTCGTAAACCTGTTCATAGACCAGTTTCCAGCCCTGCGCATGACCTACCTAGAAGGCATGCTAGAACTCATGACCACTTCCTCAGAGCACGAACGACTAAAGAAAGTTATTGCACGATTAATTGAAGCCTTTGCAGAAGAGGCCGACATTGACCTCAACGGTTACGGGGCTGCCACGTTTAAGAAAGAAGCCGCAGCGCGAGGTCTAGAGCCTGACGAATGCTATACCTTCGGCAACCTCGACGAGGTGCCAGACATCGCAATTGAAATCGTCAAGACCAGCGGTGGCATTGACAAGCTCGCCGTCTACCAAGGCTTAAAGATTCAAGAGGTCTGGTTCTGGGAGAATCAAAAATTTAGCCTGTATAGCCTGATCGATTCAGAAACCGGCTACGAAGCTATCGAAAGTAGCCGCCTACTGCCAACGCTAGACCTCGTATTACTCACCCAATTTATCGATCAGCCCAGCCAAACCAAAGCCGTCAAGGCTTTTCGTAAAGCGCTGCGTGATTCCCTTCCAGACAGCACCTCCTCAAGCTAAAAAATCACGCAAAAAAACTGTCTAACCAATCACCTTGCCAATTGGGCAATCCCTGAGACAATAGGGGCCAACTTCACCGCGCATGTGCCATGGTCCAAGAAACGCAGCCTCGCCCAGCAGATAGCACCTCACCCAATCCCCCTCAGGGCAGAAAGGCTCAGCCCCTGACCATCTCCGTTGCGCTGATGTACGTGGGCATTGCGATCACGGCTGTCTTCGTGTTGGCGGCTCTGTTTGCGCCCTTGCTGCAGAGCTGGGGATGGATACAAGACCCCACTGCTGGTCTGGCCAATCCCATCCACGAGCCACCTTCGGCAGCTCATTGGTTTGGCACTAGCCGCCAGGGGTATGACGTTTTTTCGCGAACTTTGTTTGGGACGCGGGCAGCGTGGCAAGTGGTGTTGCTGGCCACAGCGATGAGCGTCGTGATTGGGGTGCCGCTGGGTATGCTGAGCGGCTATCTAGGCGGCAAGGTAGACCGGGCACTGCTGTTTTTTATGGACACAATTTATACGCTGCCGGGGCTGTTGCTCTCGGTTACGCTGGCTTTCGTGGTCGGGCGAGGTGTCTTAAATGCGGCGGTGGCGCTCTCTATTGCCTACGTGCCGCAGTACTACCGCGTGGTGAGAAACCATACGGTCAGCGTCAAGACGGAACTATTTATCGAGGCGGCGCAGTCGATGGGGGCCTCAACCTGGGCAGTGCTGTCTCGCTATCTGTTTCTGAACGTGGTGCAGAGCGTGCCGGTGCTGTTCACACTCAATGCGGCGGATGCGGTGCTTATTTTGGGCGGGCTTGGCTTTTTGGGATTGGGGCTGCCAGAGTCGGTGCCCGAATGGGGAGACTCGCTGCGGCAGGCACTGGATGCGCTGCCGACGGGCATCTGGTGGACCGCGCTGTTTCCAGGGCTGGCAATTACGCTGATGGTGACTGGCCTATCGCTAATTGGTGAAGGGCTGAATGAATTTATTAACCCCCTGCTCCGCCGCGAGAATTGGGATTAGCCTTTTGATGAACCCTTGATATTTAAACAAGGAAAAGCCTGACCGCTAGGTTCTCCGACATAATGCAGAGAAGAAAGTTAACGCTCTCATGTTTGACATCATCTCGGAGCCGATGTTTGAGTCCAAAGAGGATCAGCTGGAGACTATTTACGATACCTATCTGGAACTAGACGAAGCGCAGCGCTTTTTGGTGCAGGTTTTTGCGGTGGCCTATGAGCCGCTGAGTCGCCAAAAGGCCCGCGAGCTGTGGATAGTGGCCATGGGTCTGCAGCATAGCTTTGACCGGGTGAAGCCGCCGAAGCCAAAGGACTTTAACACTGAGGTGAGGCAGCGAGTTGAGAGTGAGTTGCTGAGGGAACAGCGTGGGTATGGGGCCTGCTGCAACGATTTGGTAGTGGATCTTGTCGTGCGGGATGCGCTGCGGATGAAGACATTTGAGCCGATTGCGATCGCAGTCTCACAGCTTTTCCCAGTCACTAGCCGCTACCCCGGCGGCGCGCCTTTTTTCCGCAACGAAGCTCAGTTTATGCGAGAGGTGCGGATCGCCGTGTACCGGCAGGACCTGAGCGCGGCTACCGACCTATTTTCAAAGGTTCAAGGCTTTTATTGGCAGATGACGACAACGCTCGCCGAGGCGCTGCGGGACATTCTCACCAACCCCCTGGATATTGACTGGTTGGATAGTCTTTCTGAAGAGTTCTTTGAACTGGGTGTGACCGCCATTTTGGACGATTCGGTGAGGCAGTGCGAACCAGCGACTGAAGTCTTCGAGCTATTGGCGGACTACTGTATCAATGACCGAGTCGGGGTCGAATTGCACTTGCTGTATGCAGAGCAGCTCTGGTTGCGAGGAGAAATAGAACAAGCGGTCGAGGTGCTCCATGGTCTCACTGTTAGCAAGTCTCTAGAAAGCCGATACTACGCGCTGATGGGAGTGACCACATTTCTCACTGGAGAGACAGCCGCCGCGATCGCCCACTACAAAACCGCCCTCAAAGCCGCTGGCAAATCTCAAAAGGCACAAACCCAGTGGTTCGAGCAGCCTGCAGCAGCAATCTACTTTTTTGCGCTGTTAGAAGCAGGCACCCCGAACACTCTTCAAGAAGCTGAAAAATACGCTCTACTCATTCAGCGACAGGCTAGCCACTGGCTATATCGCAGCATTTCAGTGCTGTTTGCCCTCTTGCAACAGCAGCAGAGCAAACTCACCCACGGCGCCCAGCGCTTTAGCCGCTACGAACTCACTACCGTGGGTATTCCGGCCCTCATAGAGATTTACTCGCTGCACTGGCTGACTATCGAAGATGTGCAAGATTGGATGTCGATTCACTTACTCTGGCAGTGTCAGGTCGCGATGAAGGCAGAGTACGACTGGCTGACCCTAGAAACGGCTGAGCTACTGGTGAACTATCAGCCAGAGAGCCCGTTTACCAGCATTGTTGACAGGTTGCGATCGCAAGCTGACACCCTTCCGCTCTTAGAAGCTGTCGAGCGCAAAGAAGCCTGGGAGCGATCGCTCGATGCCCTCACCGCTCTAAACAGCGACGCCACCGAAGCACCAGCCGCCCCCATAGAATCCACCTACCGCCTGCTGTGGAAGCTGCGGTTTCACTCCCTCGACAACTGGTCACTCACCCCAGTAGAACAAAAAATCAGCGTCAAAGGCGGCTGGACCAGAGGCAAATCCATCGCCATCAAACGACTCAGCAACAGCTATTCACGGCCCGACTATTTCACAAAACAAGACGACGCCATTTGCGAAGCCATCGACTACGAATACGACAACAGCCGCTACTACAGCAGCAGTCCAGACTACTTTTTTACAGCAGAGGCACTGCAGGCATTGATCGGACATCCTCACGTGGTTTGGGAAGATGCGCCAGAGGTCAAGGTCGATGTGGTAGCAGGCGAACCTGAGCTGCGGGTCAAGCGATTAGAACAAGAGAGACTTCAGCTGTCGCTCTCGCCACAGATTACGCGCAGGGATGTGGTCGCGACCAAAGAAACCCTGACTCGCCTCAAGGTGATTTCAGTAACAGAGGAGCATAAGCGCATCGCTGAGGTACTCGGCCCTGCAAACCGATTAGAGGTTCCAGCTAAGGCAGAAGAGAGAGTTTTGAAAGCGATCGCATCCATCGCCAGCCTCGTCACCGTACAATCTGACATTGGCGGCGGCGTAGAAGCCGAAGCAGTCCCCGCCAACGCCACGCCTCACGTTCACTTACTGCCTGCGGGCGCTGGGCTAAAAGTCTCTCTTCTCATCCATCCTTTCCCCGAAGGCGGCACCTACTACCGGCCCGGAGAAGGGGGCGAAACGGTGATAGCCGTCGTCGATGGGCAACGACTAAAGACCCAGCGAGATCTCACGCTAGAGATTCAGAATGCCGAAACCGTGAGCAGTCACTGTCCGGTTTTGTTGCATTACGAACCCCAAGAAGGAGAATGGCTAATTGAGGAGCCCCACGACTGTTTGGAGCTATTGCTACAGCTCCAACAGTTAGGAGAACAAGTCGTTATTGAATGGCCAGAAGGAGAATCTTTCAAAGTTTCTAAGCAGCTGAGCTCCAGCGACTTTCAGATGAACATTCGACGCCAAAAAGACTGGTTTGCTGCCAGTGGCAAAGTGCAAGTTAGTGAAGATCACGTCTTAGATCTTCAGCAGCTCATGGCCCTGCTAGAAAACACATCCGGGCAGTTTGTTCCCTTACAAAATGGAGAATTTCTCGCCCTTACCGACGAATTTCGTCAGCGGCTACAGACCTTAAGCCGTCTATCCCAGCGCCATGGCAAAGGGCTGCGCATTAACGGACTCGCGGCCCTAGCCATGGAAGACCTGGTCGATGATTTTAAGCAAGTCAAGGTAGATAAGGCCTGGAAAGCGCATCTTCAGAAAATCAAAAAAGCACAAAAGATTGAGCCACAGGTGCCCAACACGCTGCAGGCCACACTGCGAGACTATCAAACAGAAGGCTTTGTGTGGCTTTCGCGGCTGGCTAACTGGGGGGTAGGGGCCTGCCTAGCAGACGACATGGGCCTTGGGAAAACGCTGCAGGGACTCGCGGTGATGCTCAGCCGAGCAGCGGACGGGCCCGCGCTGGTGATTGCGCCCACTTCGGTCTGTACGAACTGGCAGAGTGAGGCCGAAAGGTTTGCACCGAGCCTGCGGATACAGCGGCTCGGTGAGGGCAGCCGAGACAATCGGCAGACGCTTTTAGACGAGCTTGGGGCAAACGATTTGCTGGTGTGCAGCTATGGCCTCGTGCAGCAAGAAGAGGTAGCAGAGATGCTAGCTGGCGTGACTTGGGAGACCATTGTGCTCGATGAAGCGCAGGCGATAAAGAACCATGCTACGAAGCGATCACAAGCCGTTATGGCACTCCAAGGCAACTTCAAAATCATCATGACCGGCACCCCCATCGAAAACCACCTCGGCGAGCTGTGGAACCTCTTTCGCTTCATTAACCCCGGCCTGCTCGGCTCCCTCGATAGCTTCAAGCAAAAATTTGCCAACCCCATCGAACGCGACCCTGACAAAGCCGCCAGCGAACCGGCCAAAGAAGCCCTCCGCCGCCTCATTCGCCCCTTCATTCTGCGCCGCACCAAAGATCAGGTCCTGCAAGAACTCCCCTCCCGCACCGAGATCACCCTCTCCGTAGAGCCCAGCGACGAAGAAGCTGCCTTTTACGAAGCCCTCCGGCGAGAGGCCGTCGAAAAGCTCAAAGGCAAAAAAGATATTCAGGCCGGGCAAAAGCACCTGCAGGTCCTCGCCGAAATCATGAAGCTCCGCCGCGCCTGCTGCAATCCCTCGCTCGTAAAGCCCGAGCTAGCCATTCCTAGCACCAAGCTAGCGCGGTTTTCAGAACTCATCGAAGAACTGTTGGACAATGGCCACAAAGCCTTAGTCTTCAGCCAGTTTGTCGATCATCTCAAACTGTTAAAAGCCCACCTAGACGAACAACAAATCGCCTATCAGTATCTCGATGGCAGCACGCCTAGTAAAAAGAGAAAAGCAGGCGTAGATGCCTTCCAAAACGGGGAGGGCGACGTCTTCCTCATCAGCCTAAAAGCAGGCGGCTCAGGGCTAAACCTCACCGCCGCAGACTACGTGCTACATATGGACCCCTGGTGGAACCCTGCCGTAGAAGATCAGGCCAGCGACCGAGCCCACCGCATCGGTCAGCAGCGCCCCGTCACCATTTACCGCCTCGTCACCCAAGGCACCATCGAAGACAAAATCGTCTCCCTCCACAAAACCAAACGAGACCTCGCCGACAGCCTCCTCACCGGTGCCGACATCAGCAGCAAAGTCTCCACCGACGAACTGCTATCCCTCATTCAATCGTAATGTTTAATCGTCATAAAAGTGTGGAGCTAGCTCTGATATGGGAATGTATATAGCCGCTTGTCTCATGATCGCTCTGAGAGTTCCCGTATCTATCTGCTTATGATTTGGAATCGTTAGAGTCTCTTTTCCTACATCAGTTGTTCGACGCAATTTAATGTGGCTACCTCGCTGGCTGTGTATTTCGAAACCGAAGCCCTTCAATATTTTGATAGCCTCTGCACCGGATAAGCGCTTTAATCTAGGCATACTCTGGCTGCAGCTCAAAGGTAATTGCTAAGTATGGTTTTGAGACTAAACCAAAATCAGAGGGGTCCTCATCTTCTAGATGTAAGCTCACAGCCTCAGACAAGTTTTGAGAGACCTCATCTAAAGTTTTACCCTGAGTAACGACAGCTATCTCCACACATTCTGCAACATAGCCACTTTCCTCACCTGTGCGAATAATGGCATGGATAGTTTGCTGTAAATAGCTCACTTTTTAGACATCTCCAATGGACAT
>JBCBFY010000052.1:0-31319 GCA_038527325.1 Cyanobacteria bacterium J06614_10 | reverse complement strand
GTCATTCCTACATTGAATATTCACAAAATCTCTCCCCTAGATCACTTCGCTAAAGCTTTCTCTAAGTCAACCCTGCAAGCATAAAAGGGTCTAATTTTAGATAACAGGTGCCAAGTGTCCGAGCTGTCTAGGAGAAAAGTCACATATTGAACGCCAAAGCTGTATGCCAAAAGTCACGAACTGAAGGGTTAAAACTGTTGAATATCAAAAGCAGTGTTAGATTTTCTTTTATTTTTGATACGGTTAATCTGTAGACAATTTTCAGGTTCTATCAGTTTTACTACTAGGGCTTTAGTCTTGGATTTTCTTTATCAGCGTTACCGATTGATTGCTTTGGCGGTGAACACAGCCGTGCTTTTGGCTGGACTACTGGACTGGATGTACTCGGGCTTGGATCGTAGGACCTTAATCAGCGCGCCGGATCCCGTACGGGTTTTAGTGTTTGTTGTTACCATTGTGGGTCTTATTTTGCTTGATCTGGGCGCTGTGGGTAAGTCGAGCTTTCAAGAGTCGGCGAACGTTCAGCTGCTACCCTTTCTGGCCAGACTATTTCTGTTTTTAAGTGCCTGCTTAGTTACCGATCTCTCCTATTCTAGAATTCTTTTTCTACCTATTCTTTTATATAGCTACTTAGCTGTCAATCGGTACCTGAGTTACGCTTTGGCCATATTAGGAGTTTTGATACTGCTGGCATTAGGCCTATTTGACTTTAGGGGAATGGGAATACCGCCGCCACCGCCACCACCCCCGCCAGCGTTTAATGCTCCCCCCTATGACAGTACGGCTGGCAGGTTTGCCTCGCGTAGCGGCAGGCTGCTCGACGAAAGTATGGGTTCGCTAATCACACTCTTTTTCACGCTGTTGCTGGCCGGAGCGATGTCGCGAGCTATCCAGGCGCAGCAGAAGCTGACAAAGCTGCTACACTCGCTCGAAGCCTCTCATACTCAGCTAAAACAGTATTCTATGCGCGTTGCTGACCTAGCTGCAACCGAAGAACGGAACCGGTTGGCGCGCGATATTCACGATAGTTTGGGTCATCATTTGGCAGCTATCAACATTCAGTTGGAGAAAGCGAATGCTTATAAAGATCGCGACCTCAAGCGTGCCTATGAAGCGGTTAGCTACGCACAATGTACCGTACAAGATGCCTTGAAAGACGTACGTGAATCGGTTAACAGTTTACGCCAAGACAGCGAACCTTTCTTATTTAATAAGGCCTTGAACGATTTGATTAAACGAATGCAGCACAGCAAGTTGAAAATAAATCTCCATTGCGTAGGCAACAGCTCGCGCTACAGTCGCCTGAAGCTAATGACCCTGTATAGAGCGGTTCAAGAGGGACTGACAAATGTACACAAGCATGCAAACGCAAGTCAGGTCGCTATCGATATCAATTTTGAGTATCAGCAGGCAACGCTAGTGCTGAGCGACAACGGATCTGGGTTCAATGTAAATACTTGGGAAATGAAGGGTAATGAACAAACAGCGGCAGGCTTGCTCGGCTTACAAGAGCGGTTGACACTGGTGGGCGGCACGCTAGACATTAGCAGCCGTGCCCAAGGCACAACGCTTGCAATTCACATTCCTCATGCCGATTCTCAGATCCACATAGCCCATCTAAAGAGTGCAGAGATAGATGGTGTTGGTTGATGTTGTCTAAAGTCAGGAAGCTGCCTCAAAGCCCACTGATAGAACGCTCAAGTTCTACAGTGGCCTGGTTGTAGGCGGTGATGGCTTGGGCGAGCGTACTTTCGGCATCGGTCAAATCACTTTGGGCTTCTAGTACTTCGAGCTGCGTACCCACTCCATTCTGAAAGCGCAATCGAGCCAAACGCAACCCCTCTTGCGCAGAGCTAATGCCAACCTCAGCAGCAGTAATTCGTTCCGTTTCTGACTGAAGGGTAAGATATGCCGTTTGCACTTCTAGTCGAATTTGGTCTTGCTGATTGATTAATTCGCTGGCAGCGATCGCCTCCTCTGCCTCAGCCTGCCGAGCTTGTGCCCTGGCCACACCACCATCGTAGAGTGTCCACTCCATATTTAGGCTAATGTTTAGCCCATCTTGCCAACTGTTAATCGTTTCCGAGGTTTCGATCAGGTTGTTTTGAAAGTCGTAGCCGGTGGAAAGGCTGATCTCAGGTGAAAGCTCGGCCCGAGCTAGTCTGGCAGTGCTTTGTTGAATGGTTTGCTCCAGCCTTTGCTGTTCAATTTCGGCGCGGGTGTCGTAGGCCCGTTCCAACGTCTCTTCTAGACTAAGCGACCATGTTGGCTGTCTTGCAATTGGCGTAACGGTCACCGTCTGCAAAGTTTCTCCAATGCCTAAAATTTGGACCAGTTCTCTTTGTGCGATCGCACGATCATTCTGTGCGCTCAACAAATTCACCTGATCTTCGGCTAGCTGGGTTTGCGCCTGCAATGTATCGTAGCGAGTACCTACCCCATTCTGCTCTCTAATTTCAGTATCTCTCAAATTTTGCTCCGAATTAGCCACCGCGGCTTGATTAATACGCACCTCTTCAATCGCATTTTGCAGCGTGTAGTACAGCGTTGCCACGTCTAGCCGCACCGTTTGTTGCACTTGCATCAGTTCTAACTGGGAAACTTGCAGCTCAGTCCTTGAGATATCGACTGCAGCCGCTCGCCGCCCAAAATCGAGGAGGACATAGCTTAAATCAATGCTACTGCCCACATCTGACCCGTCTTCACCATCGCTAACAACCGGAAAGTCATAGTCTCCGCTAGCAGAAACAGTCAGATCTGGTCGGTAGCTGGCAACCTCTTCCTGCACGGCGGCTTGCGCTTGCTGGATAGCTATCCTGGCCTGTTCGATATCACGGTTAGATTGATTGGCAATTTCGATAGCCTGCTCCAAAGAAATAACAGCTTCTGTTTCTTGCGAGCTAGGAGAACTATTCTGATTTCTCAATAACTCTAAAAGGTCGCTATCTGCCTGCGCTAGATTATCACTGGCATCAGATGCTGGTATCAAAAAGGTCCAAAAAAGCAGTGTGAACAAGCAGCTTGCAACAGAGCATTTTTTGACTGAGCACCATTGTACGCTCCAGTTAGTTAGCAGTGGATGCATAAGAAACAACTGATAGTAATTGATGTGTATGGGGCCATCGATAGCTGCAGCCATCGATGGCGGGTCGAGTTGCCTGTTGCCACATAGCGACACCCGATGATAAAGCTGGATGATAAAACTGTTTGAAGCAACGCGTAAATCTAAATCTCAGAACCAGAGTCAGGAATAGCGTTTTCTTCTGAGAGGGTCTGTATCAGCTGCTGTCTTTGTTCGGAAGATAGAATGTTCAGCAGATTTTGCATTGCGGATTGAAAAGACACATCAACAGCAGCTTGCTGATAAGGAGAAAGATAAATGCCAAGGTCTTCAAAGTTCCAGGTTTCCTCAGAAAGCGTCGCCTGAGAAGATTGCCATTGGCGATACTGTGAACCGGTCAGAATAAGTTCAAGCCGCTGCTCTAGCTGATTATCAATTTCTACAACCTGGTTTATTTGTACATCGTTTAAGTCTAAGTTAACTAGCCAGTCTGGTAACTCGATAGCATTTTCTTCTGCACTTGTTACCGGTTCAGGAAAGATAACAGTGTCTGAATTTACAACACTTGTATCGATTATCGATGTTGGTGAGAGTAGGCTGGCAGCTGTAAAAAGCCCACTCCATCCAGTCGCAGAAAATCTTCTGAAAGACTGCTTACTCATTTCTTTTCGGTTATAGACTATCTGTTCCATTTACTTTGTTAGAGCGTAAGCCCTAATATCTCTGGCAGTTGGTCTTAGAAGGTTTGTAGCGCTTCTCTATAACTTTCTTGTAGATGACTTCTTCTTTATGAATTTCTTGATTTTCTTCCTTATGACTTTTTCCTCTAGGAATAGGTCATGTCGCTTCTTCGACTGATTCAACAGTAGAAACAATATTCATATAGGAAATCACCCAAAAGTCACGATAATCCATGAAAAAAGTCACGAGTAGTCATTTCTTGACGTTCTCGAATCGACCCTAATCAACCCCCAATAAAGGCATCGTCTCTTTTTGTAGTAGCCCATCTTGAACATGGATAATTCGGTGAGTTTGCGCGGCGATATCTGGCTCATGGGTAACAATTACGACCGTAATCCCCTGTCCGTTGAGTTCTGTTAATAAGGACATCACTTCATCAGATGTTTGAGTATCCAGCGCGCCTGTCGGTTCGTCTGCAAGTACCAGGGCAGGTCGGTTGACCAGTGCGCGGGCGATCGCAACTCGCTGCTGCTGTCCGCCCGAGAGCTGGCTTGGCTTATTGCCCATGCGATCGCCCAACCCTACCCGCGCTAAAGTCGCCTCTGCCTGCTTGATCCTTTGCCGCCTGCTTACCCCTGCATACACCATCGGTAGCATCACATTTTCTAGCGCTGTCGAGCGAGACAATAGGTTGAACTGCTGAAATACAAACCCTATTCGCTGATTGCGGATGTAAGCCAGTGCTTCATTACTGAGCTGCGTTAAGTTTTGTCCTTCTAGCACATAGTGGCCCAGCGATGGACGATCCAGACAGCCGATAATGTTCATCAGTGTCGACTTTCCTGAACCCGAAGCGCCCATAATCGAGACATAGTCGCCTTCTTCGATTGTCAGGTCAATGCCTTTGAGCACCGGAACATCCACCTCACCCAACCGATAGGTTTTGCGAATGTTCTCCATCCAAATCATGGCTGTCATTATGAATGCCTCTACTCATCGGGCCTAATCACGTTTTCTAATCGCTTCATCCAATTGCTTCACCCAATCGGATCCCCTAATCACTTCTCAGCGCAATAATCGGGTCTAATTTGGCAGCGCTCCGTGCTGGCACAACACCTGCTACAATCCCAATGAAAAACGAGAGACCTACCCCCAGGATGATCGCCCAAAGTGAAACAACAAAAGGAAAGTCAAACATGATTGCGGCAATGCGGGCGATCGCAATTCCCGCGCACACTCCTAACACACCGCCCATCGCTGATATCGCGATCGCCTCCGCCAAAAACTGACTCAAAATCGCCTGATTCGTTGCCCCGACCGCCTTGCGAATCCCAATCTCTCGGGTGCGCTCTACCACCGACACCAGCATAATATTGGCGATGCCGATACCGCCCACAACCAGAGAAATCGCTGCGATCGCAGCAACCATCACGCTAAAAAGCCCCACCGTATTTGTCAGGGTTTCGACCAGATCAGCCGCGCTCACAATCTCAAAATCATCCTCATCTCCTTTCTCCGGATGAATGTTATGACGCACTCGCAGCAGATTGGTCATTTGAAAATCTGCCGCTTCCAGCAGTTCTTGTTCGGTCACCCGTACAGACATGCCCTGGACCGCAATGCCGCTCAGAGCATTGTTCCCTACCAGTCGAGCCGACATATTCGTCAGCGGTACATAAACCTGTTCATCAGGATTTTCTCGCCCCTGGGAGCCTTTTTCATTCGCGATGCCCAGCACCGAATAGCGCTGCCCTTGAATGCGAATACTCTCACCAATCGGTTCAGTATCTGAGCCAAACAGATCGTCTCTGACGGTCGGGCCTAATACCGCAACGGGCTGCGACCCCTGCAGTTCTTCTTCTGTAAAGAATCGCCCTGACTGTAGCGTAATGTTGTTGACATCCGCGTAGTGTATGTCTGTTCCTAACACAGTGACAGCGCTGTTGTTTTGGCCATACACGACCTGAGATGACTGCTCCAGATAGGCTGTCACCTCATCGGCCACCGACACCTGAGAGGCGATCGCCTGCGCATCGCTCCAAGTCAAGGTCGTTGCACTACCACGCCCCTGACTAATATTGCCACTATTTGCAGCCCCCGGTCGCACGCGTAAGATATCGGCACCCAATCCCTGCAAATTTGCTTCTGTCTGAGCCTGTACACCTTGCCCTACGGACGTTACGGCAATCACTGCTGTAATGCCAATAATTACCCCCAGCATGGTCAAAACAGTGCGCAGTTTATTGCTCCAGAGGGCTGCGATCGCCATTACCAAAACTTCTACAACAGAAAGGGTAGGCAACCGCTTTCTTACCACCGCCATCTTTTTAGATAAAAGCATCCTAGCCTCCGCCTCCGCCAGGACCGCCTCCACCGGGACCACCCCCGCCGGGACCTGATGGGGGCGCTGGTCCACCGCCGCCCCCTGGCCCGCCAGGACGCCCACCCACATTCCGCCGATTCTCCGGCAGGCCGTCAGCCGCGCTCAGTACAATCTGTTCATTTCCTTCAAGGCCGCCTGCTACCTCCGTTTTATCATCAACCGTCAGCCCTGTTTCAATCGGGCGAAACCGAGGCGACCCTTCTGGGCTCATTACCAAGACACCCTCGCCCTGCTCTTCTCTCACGATTGCCACCGTCGGTACCACCAGCACATCGGCGAGTTCACCCGCCTGAAATTCCACATCTACATTCATGCCAGAGCGTAGCTCAGCTTTGGCCTCTTCAGACAAATTGACCCTCACCTCAAAGCTCGTAACATTAGAAGTGACCGTTGCCTGCTCAGCCACCTGGGCCACCGTACCGTCAAATACTCTATCTGGAAAGGCATCTGCTCGAATGCTAGCCGGTTGACCCGGTTGAATTTGAGCAATATCAGTTTCTGCAACGTTTGCCACCACCTGATAGTTGGAAGCCAAAGAGAGAATAGAAGAAGACGAAGACGACGTCGTTTCACTCGCAGCCGTAGACGGAGAAACAAAATCGCCCGGATCAGCATAGCGAGCAGTGACAACGCCGCTAAAGGGCGCTCGAATCACTGTCGCTTCAATCTGCGTTTCAATCGTTGTCAGCGTTCCCTTCGCTTGTAATACTTCTGCCTCCGCCTGTGAAATCTCTTCCTCACGGCTGCCTGCCAAGCTCAAATCCAACGACTGCTGAGCGCTGTTCACATCAGCTTGTGCTGTGTCACGAGCCGTTCGATAGCCGATGGTTTCTTCAGCAGAGATGGCGCCCCGCGTGTAGAGCGACTCGTAGCGTTGCAAGACTTCTTCTGCCTGGTTTAGGCTGGCTTTAGCGCTGGCTAGTGTCGCTTCGGCCTGAGCAATTTCTTGAGGGCGATTTCCAGCGGTGAGCATCGCTAAGTTTGCTTCTGCTGCAGCGAGTTCACCCTGCGCCTGAATTAGCTGCCCCTGTAAGTCCGAATCATCCATGTAGGCAACGATCTCCCCCTCCTCCACAGAGTCACCCTCGTCCACTATCACAGCATCTAATCGCTCTGAGGTTTTGGGGCTGACGTTTGTTGACTGCTCAGGGTCAACGGTACCGTTAGCAGTTACTGTAATTGGTAGAGTTGTTGTTTCGACGGCAACTGTCTGAGTTTTTGCCTGTTCTTCGGCCTGCGGCAAGAGAACAAACTGACGATAGGCAAAATAGCTACCAGCTGTCGTCGCGCTTGCTAGGCATAAAATGGCAGCACCTTGAAAAAGGCGATGCTTCGCTGAGCGCTTGTACACAGCTTTAGTCGGCAGGGGAGAAAACTGCTCAGCAGACTGAGACAACTGCTTTTTCATCGCTTCTCTTTCATTGCTTCGATATAATCGTTGTTCTCACGATAATCTCCGCTGTAGCGTTCTCCATCAGTCAAAAGTCACTTCTGACCCATGACGTTTTTCATAGATGCCGATAGCAAACTCCCCCGCTAACGAGAAAAACAAAGGCGCAACTCACAGATATTTTAATATCTCCGACAATGTCTTATATCGAATGGCGCGCTAGTTCGATGTTTTTACTGTCTTCCTATCTATTCGCATTTCCAAACGGCTTTCGATAGCACGGCAGGCGACACGGATCCCTGCTTCCTGCTGTAGGCGACCACCCATTTCTGCCGCCTTAATGGCATAGCTTGGAACCTCAATTAAGGTTCTCAGTTCTTCAGTGAGTCGGGGAGCTGAGTAGTGCTTTCGCATGAGTGTGCGAGAAGTTCCCAAGCGCTGGGCTCGCGCCGCATTGTCGGGCTGATCTAGGCTGTGTGGCACAATCAGCGTCGGGCGACCGGCCCTCAGCGCTTGAGCCGTTGTACCGATGCCACCCTGGTGAATGATTGCAAAGGCACGAGGAAAAATCTCCGAATAGGGAGCATAGTCGCAGGCGAAGATGCTGGGTGGTAAGTCTGCGGGGAGGGGATTTTGGCCAAGCAACAAAACTGCGCGACGCTTGAGGCTGATGGCAGCCTGCACACTGTCAGTGTAAAAATTACCGGGAGCGTTGACCGCAGCTGAGCCTAGCGTGAAGACAAGCGGCGGTTCGCCAGCGTCTAAAAAGTTCGACAGCGCTGGAAGAACAGACTGCTTTGAACAGTCGTCATAAAAGGTAAAGCCAGTAGTCACTACATTATTGGGCCAATCGGGTTGGGGGGTTCCAAAAAGGGTCGAAAATAGCGCCAGCACCAGATGGGGGGAGTATTTATCGTTGCCAACAATTGGGTTTTGGATGGGGCATAGTCCTAGTTCTTCGCGCAGCTGGTACACGGGGGTTCCCCAGGCGCGTGTAGCTAGCTTGGCAAAGTTTACGACACAACGATTTATCTTTGGGCCAAAGCGATGCAGCCGCCGTGAGATAGGATATCCTGCCAGCAAAATCGGCTCATAGGCTGAAAAGAAAGCGGCAGGGGCCAATGCGCAGCTAGCCCAGGGAAGTTTCAACACTTCAGCAACAATGGGAGCAGCATAAACAATTTCATGGGCAACTAAAAAGTCAGCATCATGGGCGATCGCACTCAAATCATCATAGGTATTCCGCACGTTAGCCAAAACAACATCTTTCAGAACTCTCTGGGGTCCTATTTTTGAATCCATCATGTCAGCAATCTGCTGCGGATCGTCCGGAAGGTCAGGCCGGATTGGATGAAATTCAAGCCCTAAGGATTCAATTTTGCTTCGATAGCTTTCTGGGGTAGCTAGCACAACACTGTGGCCGCGATCGCGCAGCGCCAAACCTAAAGCCAGCATAGGATGCAAGTCACCTAGCGACCCCCAAGTCGTGAGCACAATTCGAGTCATAGCCGTCCATCACCTGGTAAGAGGCTAGTACAGATCGTCTCTAGCGCAATTATCCGTTCTTCTAAGGTTTCTACTTTCTGCACTAAGCGGCGTTCTTCCTTTCCGGCCCGCTCAGGAGATATCCACATTGCCACCGTGCTGCCACCCGCCCCCAAAATCACTAAAAGCGGTAAAACAACACCGCCTCCCGCAACCGGCACAAGGGGAATACAGATAGCCAACATGCCTGTTGCTAAGCCCCAGATAGTAGCAGTCGTGCGAACCTTAGGATTCCGTTTTGAAGATCTACGGCTCATGGAGCGCTTCTCCTAATTTAAGATGGTGACTTCATGTCGCTTCTATGAGATAAGCGGCTTATCAAGCTCAAGAATATGGCCAGTAGCTGGAAACGATTCGTTGCCATTTAATTTGCCTGACCTAGTTTCTACAATCTGGAACCCTTCGCTAAGATAAAGCTTTAGGGCCGCATCATTGCCAGCCAGTACGGAAGTGTGGACGGTTTTGCCGCATCGGCTGATTGCCTTTTGTAGCAGTTGTCTTCCGATACCCTGTCGATAATAGTTGGGTGATACATACAGCCAGGTGACCTCATCATCTACAAAAGCAACAAACCCAACGATGGTCGCATCGTCACGGGCCACCCACACTTCCCCTGCAAATAAGTCTTCATTTTCGGCTGTAGCCGCTAATGATAAAAATGCCTCTACACCGACAGAAAGGCGAAGCTCATCTAGCCTGGCACGATCATGAATGGCAGCGATCGCATCCCAATCTTCAGAACTGTAACTTCGTATCCGTAGCATGGAAATGTCCTTTTTCTCTAAATTTCCTCTAATTGAGGTATCTTAATAAATTGATTTTTTTCAAGCCATCATTTTAGCGACTGTGTTTTCAGCACGCAAATCTTATCTATGTTCTTCTTTACGTTCAACACAGCCGACCGTCTTCAATGTGCAGCGTCCGGTCTGCAATATCTAGAATGCGGTTGTCGTGGGTGACGAGTAGAACCGTGCAATGTTGATGGTGAGCGAGCTGTTGAATGAGGTTGACAACATCTCGTCCAGAGTGGCTATCGAGAGAGGCGGTGGGTTCATCCGCAAGCACAATTTTTGGCTGGGAGACTAGGGCACGTGCGATCGCAACTCGCTGCTTTTGCCCGCCAGAAAGCTGACTGGGATGCTTGTGAATATGGTCACCTAAGCCGACCGCTTTTAACATTTCGCCGGCCCGATGACGGCGACGGCGAAGTTTTTCCCATGGCGAAGCGCGCTTCGAATCCCTGTGCAGCTTTAGCGCCATGCCGACATTTTCAGCCGCTGTCAAGCAGTCCAATAAATTGTGAGATTGAAAAATAAACCCGATATGGCTTCTAATCTGAACCAGCTTGCGTTTCCGCGCACCTCTAAGCTCTTGGTCAAGAATCTTTAGGCTGCCCGTTTGCACCGAACGCAAAGCCCCCATTAGCGTCAGCAAAGTCGTTTTCCCGCTACCGGAAGGCCCTGTTAACAGCACAATCTCACCAGGGTGAAGCCGCAAGCTAATACCTGCTAGCACCGTTCGACAGAGCTGCCCCTTGCCAAACCTGTGACTAAGATTGTCGATTGATACGGTAGGAGACATTTGGATATCCTCTCGGACAACAGATTTCACAATGGATTTTGTACGTTCAAAACGAACTAAAAAATATCGGCAGGGTCCGCTGACTGAAGGCGGCGCATTGCGATCGCACCCGACAAATTACACATCACCAGCGTCAGCACAAACACCTGAATCGCCACCGCGCTCTTCATCACCAGCGGGATTCGAGTCATCACCGTCAGCACCTGATACAGCCCCAGTGAAGTCACAAACCCAGGAATAAATCCAAGTACGGCCAGTAAGATAGCTTCTAGCAACACCACTCGCAGCAAAGCCCCATCGCTGTAGCCCATTGCTTTGAGCGTGGCATACTCCGAGAGATGGCTGTTTACATCTGTTGAAAGCACCTGATAAACAATCACAGTACCCACGATAAACCCCACCATGCTACCAAAGCCAAAAATAATGCCACCGGGATCTTCATCCGTAAATTTTCTCTCTTTGGCTAGCAGCTCGTCCATCGTTAGCACATCTACCGTGCTCGGCAGATAGTCGCGTAGCGTCGCCTGCACCGCAGCAGCATCGCTACCCGGCTCCAATGTCAATATCCCTAGGCTCACCTGCTCCAACACCTGCGGGCCAAACCACTGAGTGTAGTTCCAGTCGCTCATTACCACCGTGCCCTTTTCTATCACGGTGCTCCCCAAGCTAAACAACCCCACCACCCTCACTCGGCGTCCCCCCATCAGCGTTTGCACACTCTCAGAGGTAGATAGCAGCTCAGGAATCTCGCCCAGTGATGGCTGAGAGAGCCGGTCGAAGAGAACAGAATTGGCAGCGCTCAAGCGATCGCGCTGTTGCTCTACCTCCGGAATATCCAAAATAGGCTGCCTCGGGTTAAACGCCACAATCCGCACCTGGTTGCCAAAAATATCACCTGAGGGCTCTTCCTCCGTAGGGGACTGGGCAGACGACTCTTCTGATGGCTCATCAGCCAAAATACGTTCTGACGGTGACTTGAGCTGGCTAGGATCTGTCCAATTTGCACTGCTGATATACATGGGCACAGCCGTGCTCACACCCTCGACCGAATCAGCCTGCAGCAGATAGGCACGAGGAATGGCAATCGGAATGCGGAGCGTAGGACTAAAGGAAGACATTAAAAAGAGATCGCCTTTCAGGCTTTCGTGCAGGGTTGTTGCACCATCAGTCAGCAGGGTTTGCAGCCCCATCATGGTAAACATCAAAATATTCGCAAAGCTCACACCCGTAATCGCCACTGCCAGCCGGATCTTTTGGTGAGAGAGCTGTGCCCACGCCAAGGGCTTTTCAGCCGAGCGGACAAAAGGAAGCTGAGAAATAACAGATTTCCACATAACAAAATCCAGCTTGTAGTTTTGGTACTACCGGCCCGCCACCCAATAAGCGACAAACCGACTATCTACGAGGCGATATCAATAGAGACCCGAACTTGCATGCCCGTGAGCGCCGCGACTCGCTGACTATCGGTCTCATCTAAGCGAACCTTCACTGTCACAATGCGCGCATTGACATCTTGAGTCGGGTCGGCGTCTTCTTCGCCAAAGTTTGCCTTCCCAATTTGCAGCCCAATTTGCTCAACTGTTCCAGTCAGCGCGCTTTCTACCCCGCCGTATTCGCTGACCACGCTGACCGGCTGACCGATGCTCACCTTGCGAATATCTGTTTCATACACTTCTGCTACCACCATCATTTGGTCCGTTTGCGCCAGTTCTACGATGCCTTGCTGGGTGTTCACCTGCTCTCCGACCCGCGTATTGATTTTCAAGATTTGACCGGCAACCGGTGCGCGTACTAACACATCATCTAAATCGGCCTGACTTTGAGCGACCTGTATTTGAGCCTGTTCGAGCTGAGCTGCAGCAATCTCGATAGCTTCGGGCAAGGGCTGAGCGAGTTCGCTCAGTCGCATGCGCTCTTCTGAAATTTGCGCGCTGAGTGTTCTTTCTGTTTCTTCTTGGTTAGATCTTTCCAGTGCCAGATCTGCCTGGGCCGTCTCATAGTCACGGAGAGCCACATCTAGCTCCACCCGTTCGAGCGCCCCGGCAGCGGCTAACAGCTGATAGCGCTCGTACTTTGCCTGCGACTCTTGCAGCACAGCCTGAGCTTTTTCGATGGCGGCCAGTCGCTGTTGCCTTTGGGTCATTAGCTGCGCTTCTAGCCGGGCAATGGTTTCTCGCTGCGCCGCTAGGGAGGCCGGTTTTACATTGCCGCTTTGTTGTTGGGCAAGCTCTGCCTGTCGCTGCCGAACCAGGGCATAGGCAGAGCTCAAGTCAGCCTGTCGCCGCTCAGCGCCCTGAAGGACCGCAATAACTTCCTGCGCTTCTACCCTATCTCCCTCACTGACGCGAATTTCATTCACACGGCTGTCTGCCGCATTTGACACCGATAGTCGAATCACCTCACCCTCCGGCTCAATTCGCCCAAGCGCCACCACCGACTCGATATCTACGGGCGAAGTGGCCGCCTCGCTATCGTTAGAGTTGGAACCAAATGAGGCACATCCAACAGAAACGAAAGCGATAAAAGCGAGCAAAAGACTTCGTTGCAAGGTCAATCTCAAGTTCAATCTCAAGTTCAATCTCAAAGAAGAAGTTGTTTTCAGCATTGGCTAATTGAGATGTGCTTTCAGTTCTAACCTAGATAGTTTTGCGATCGCGATGACAGAGGTCATGAAACTCAATGACATTCCGCCTTACCCCGCTGAACATGCAGAGCTTTAATAGCACTGCCAAGGTCTATCATCACGATGAGAACATCCTATTCACGGAACGTCTCATGTTGGTTAGCCTTGAGAAAAACGGTAGGTAGAGGGCTTAAGATGACTGCATCTCGTCACATGGAACGCTACTTTAAGATGAGCGCCTATGCGCTGTTGATCGCTGCGCTAATGATTGCTGTAATCGCATTTTTTGTTTCACCCTTGAGAGATCCTAACTTTGTGCCAGCAGCTGCAAATGCAGGTGCTACCGTCAGCTGGCTGACCCCCGAAAGGTATTGGAGAGCAGGGCTCAATATCTTAGCGATCGCCCTTGCGACCAACGTCGTCGTGTTGCGCTGGCTGAGCGTCAGATCCAGTAGAACACCCACTCACACAAGTCGCAACCTACTGCACAGGCTGTTTCAGTTCATTAGCCTGTGCGGACTCTGGCTAGGCGTTTTCTATGGCACTTGGTTCGTCTCCATGTATTATCTCCTATGGCAATACATTCTCGATTGACTCACACACTGCAATCTCTCCAAGTGTAGAGCGTCTCACCAAGTGCCAAATGAAAACGCTTGAGCGATCGCACGACACTACGGCAGCGTATCAATATCCACCGTCAGTTCCTCCAGCTGCGCTTCTAGCTCAGGAGACATCTCTTCCTGATAGCGCCCGCCCAGTTGCTCCGCAAAGAAGCGTTCCAACGCGGCCGTCATCGCCAGCGCGTTGATCTCTTTTCGAAAGCCATGTCCTTCATCTTCGGCCACCAGATACTCCACCGGCTGACCCAAATCGCGCAGCGCCTTAACGATTTGGTCAGACTCTTGCTGAAGCACACGCGGATCGTTTGCCCCCTGCACCACCAGCAAAGGCGCCTGGATTTGATCTGCTGAGAACAGAGGAGATTGAGCGATCAAACGTTCGCGATCGCTTGGGTCTGCCGGGTCACCCACTCGCAACTGCATCGAGTCTTGAATGGGCACCCAGTAGGGCGGAATATTCTCCATTAGGGTAATCAAGCTAGAAGGACCGACAACAGAGGCACCTGCCGCATACCGTTCGGGCGTGAAGGCCAATCCCGCCAGCGTGGCATAGCCGCCGTAGGAGAATCCCATAATGCCAACCCGCTCAGGATCAGCAATGCCCTCGTCAATCAGGTATTGCACCCCGTCAGTCACGTCATGCTGCATTACACCGGTTCCCCACTGTTGATTGCCCGCATTCAAAAAAGCCTTGCCATAGCCTGCCGAACCTCGAAAGTTTGGCTGTAGAACGGCGTAGCCACGATTGGCGAAGAACTGTGCCATCGGGCTGTAGCCCCAATTGTCTCTCCCCCAAGGGCCACCGTGGGGAAAGATAATCACCGGGAGATCTTCTGAGGCGAGTCCTTTTGGCAGCGTGAGATAGGCCGGAATCTCTACGCCATCGCGCGCTTCGTAGCGAATGGGTGTGCTGGACGCTAAGTGCTCACTGGGCAGCGCTGGCCAAGCATCGTAAAGCTTCTCAAGCGTTTGTGCCTCGCGGTCGAACAGATACATCGCGCCCGGATTCACATCACTTTGAGTGCTGATGAGCGCGAGCTGCTCGTCGGTGGTGATGGAGTCTACCGACAGCTCAACAGCGGGAAGCTGTTGCTTCAAAAAGGCCAAATCAGCTGACCATTCTTCTGATTTTGGATAGATGCGACTGCGATCGCCCACATAGTAAGTCGCAACCAGTTCATCTGTCGCCGGAGAAAACAGAGCACCCCCAAAGTCAACCTGCTGCTCTGGATCGGTCTCCACCAGTTCACTCTCGCCTGTATCGATATCCAACAGCTCCAGCTGAGCCAAATCGACGCCTTTGTTAGTCCGTATATAAACCTGTTGATTGTTCGCGTGGAACTGAAGCAAATCGCAGGCTTCTTCCAATCGACAGGTATAAATAGGCGTCAGCGTTCCATTCTCTTCTACTTTAAGTATCTCTTGGCCGTTTTCTAACGATTGACGGTAGGCAAGGCGAAGCTTGCCCCTTAGGTCTACTCCCCACGCAGCAATGGTGCCATCGTTCTGAAAAAGTAAGGTGCGATCGCCCGTCGTCAGATCTAGCTGATACACATCATGCACCTGCTGGTTACGATCATTCAAACCAATCACGATCTGGTTAGGCGTTTCTTTCGGCACCGAATACAAGACTGCAGTTACGTTTTCAATAGGTGTCAGATCTCTAGGGCCTACACCCGCTTCGCCAATCACTTCAGGCTCTACAGCGTAAAGTCTAAAGTTCTCATCGCCGCCGGTATCTTGCCCATAGAGGATATAGCGGCCATCGGCACTCCACATATAAATCATGATAGGGCTTTGGGCATCTGCAGTCACCGGGCGAGCCGCGTCCATCGGCTCATCAATCCCCTTCACCCAAACGTTCAGCACACCATCCAAAGGTTTCTGAAATGCAATAAATTGACCATTGGGAGAGAGTTTGGCACCCGTAATCTCCGGATCAGAGAAAAACAGCTCTCGCTCAATGAGGGGGGGCAGCGTAGCTGACTCAGCTGAATCTTGAGCGATCGCCACTGTCTGTAGTAGAAAAGGTTGTGAGTAGCTTACGGGTTCGAACGCAAAACCAACAGAGACCGCTAATAGACTTATCCCTAAGCGAAATCGTTTCATAGTCAATAGTTCACTCAAAAAACAACACTTAGCTTGCAATTTAGCGAACGAGAAAACCTAACTACAGACCTAAAAGCCACTCCCTTTGATGACAAATGTCATTAAAACAAGCGTTTACCAATTCTACTAAGGCTTTGCTGGGCGCACTTCAGAACCAAGGGGTCTGCTTTAAGTGAGTGTCTGCAATAGCAGCCAATAGGGCAATTGACTGCTGGGCTCTATGCCAGCAGAAACCTGTTCAAAGCCAAGATGTTCATAGAGTGCAACATTCTTTTCATTATCTGTTCTCAGAATGCAGGCTGAGTGGCCTTGGCGTCGCATGGTGCCAATTGCCGACTGAATCATTTGCTTACCCAGTCCCTTTCCCGCAGAATCGGGATGAACGCCGACTACCCACATGTAGGCGAATCCTTCAGGTGCGATCGCTTCTACTGCTTGGTCACAAAATGCTTCGTGATTTTCCAACCGCTTAAAGGCCGCTTGCCCCACTCTAAAAGGCGTCCAAATCATGCCGCTGCGAACAAGCATTTGCAGCGGCAAAGGAAGACGCTTACCCGATATCCACAGGAGAATGCCCTCTCCATTTCTGGCAATTTCTACATTGCCATAGGTCATATTGCAGCGTATCAAAGGATAAAAAACAGCTGCGATATTTCTCTCACGGGTGATCGCCTTGGGAAAAACATAAGACATGAAGGGATCGCGAGAGAACGCCGCACCGAGTGCTTCAGCAGCCACTTTCTGCTGGGAGACCGTCAGTAGAGACCCCTTAATATCTAGCTTGTGCTGCTTCTGTGATAGCAATTGACGATTCTGCATATTCGATTCACCTCACTTTATTTGTACGACTCTCATGAATACTGGCCGAGACTGAAGGCGCTGAAAGTAGCTCGTAATATTGGCATGCTTATCGTTTAATAAGCCACGTATATTTGCAGATAATAGGCTCACAGCAAGCATAATATCTGCCCCTGTAAACTCTTCGCCAACAATGTAGTGATTATCTGCTAGCGCCTGATCAACAAAGTCAATGATAATTTCGAATTCTTCTTTCAAGACCACTGCCTGCTCAGGCATTAACCTTTCAAAACGATGTATGGCACTCAAATAGGGCTGGATCGTCCCTTCAGGAAAGTGAAGCCATTGAAAGTACTTTGCCCGGAGCGGGGAATCTTTGTGCGGCGAAAAGCGTCCGCCCCCGTATCGCTCAATCAAATATTCTACAATCGCACCTGACTCACACATCGTGACAGGGCCATCTTCAATCGTTGGGAACCTGCCCATTGGCGTTTCTTGGGCAAATATCTTGCCCTTCTCAGAAAGATGAAGCTCCGGTGTTTCTAGGCTATAAGCCAAGCCGAGTTCTTCAAGCAACCAAAGCACACGTAGTGACCGGGTCATGGGGTGGTGGTAGAGCTTAATCATCTTTGCTATGGGCTCCTAACGAACAGTGTGCCAAGCTGATTGCATGCCCGGTTGGCTTAGTTGCTATCGGTCGAGCAGTAATGCAGGTGGCAGAGAAATGAGAATTATCCAGCCGCCCAATACCGCAATCACCTTGGGAAGTAAAACCATGATCTCTGTAGGTGACAGCGCAACCAGCGTAGTTTGTAGCGCTTGTAAGAGCACCCAGCTGAAGAGAGAGGTGATTACAGCAGCCCAAAATCCAAAAAACCAGCGCTTCTTTCGAAAGAAAAGAAACGATGGCATGGCAGCCAACGTAATCGGCAGTGACAACATGACAACTGAAGAAAGATAGGGTAGTTCGAGCGCGCTGCTGATACTCTCAGCGTTCGCATCCATAACGATAATGATCAGTGCGGTGAGCACTACCAAGGAAGCAAACCAAAAAATACCAAGTGTTCGGCGAACGAGTAAGAATGCCATCTGATTTTTCCTATGCTGTCTTATGCTCTGTTTAATCAGAAACGCATGGCAAGATCGATGACCAAAGTCATTGGATTGAGCTGAAAAATCATCTGCAATGAGCCGTACCTGCCGACACCAAACAACCGGGAGAACGCCATGAAACCCAAAGTGATTCTTTACGTAGCCACCAGCTTAGACGGATGCACGAAAGGATTTTCTGTCGATATGGCTTTATTCTATTCGCTGGCGCAGAAATGGAATGAAAATGCATCTTTAGTAGGTTGCGACACGCTGCTCGATGCATCCACCAGCGAACCAGTTAGCGCACCGGAAGAAAGCCTCAGTGAGGAGCCTTCGGAGCCGTCTTCAGTGGCAACACACGAAGGCGAAGAAGATCTACGCCCTATTCTCGTTGTTCCAGATAGCCGTGGTAGGCTAAAAAATTGGCAATACTGGAAAAAACAACCCTATTGGAAAGACCATATTTCTCTGAGCACGTCGCAAACGCCTTCAGAACACTTAGAATATCTTGCTTACAACAACGTAAAAACGATTGAAGCAGGTGTCGACTATGTAGACTTTACTAAAGCACTAACCGTACTAAACGAAGAATTTTCTGTCACGCTGATACGCGTCGATAGCGGTGGGACCCTAAATAGAGTACTACTACGGGCCGGACTGGTAGATGAGCTACACCTGTTGGTGCATCCTACCCTAGTAGGCAGTGGTACACAGAAGACTTTTTTCAACGATTTTGGTTCTGGAAGGAGAGACAGGATTCGCCTTAGGCTGACCGATTCACAGGCCCAGGCAGAGGATATCTTACTGCTCAGCTACGCCGTCTCAAAATAGACCAACACAGTTTTTGCAGGGATTGAAATATCGGAAATTGAGATGCCTCGCCCTTCGTTTTCATGGCATTTGGTCATGAAAACGTATGACTAAAGTCATGGGAATAAAGAAGAGAATGGCCTGAAATAAGGACGTGTAATTTCTCTTTAAGGAGTGAACCAACAATGAGGAAAACTGAGCATCCCAATGTTTCTCTGTTTAGTCGGCTAGATCCTACAAATATTGAGCAATCAGCCGACATTTTTGCGGAAAATTTTGTCTGGCATTTCTTTAACCCTCAAATGCCAGACCTTGAGGGCGACTACTACGGAATAAAAGGCCTAAAACGTTTCTTCAAAGAGTTAGAAAGGCTGACCGGGGGAACATTTCATGTCAATCCAGTTTCTATCACACCTGTTGGCGATGAACTCGTCATTGCCCACGTCAAAGACAGAATGGTACTCAACAATCATCCCATCGAACTCGATGCCATTGTTGTGTGGAGGGTCGTAGACGGGCTGCTCGCAGAAGCCTGGGATATTCCGTCTGTTTACACGGAATCGCTACAGGCTGCAGCTTAGTTTGCACACTGATTTATAGCCTTTATAGCCCGGTTCGTAGCCTGGCCATAAGGCACTTTAGAACAGCGATATTTTATCGCCAACAGCGCTCTGCTCTGGAGGGGCGCTGTCAAACCCATGCTTAGTTGTGTTGCATGTGCACAAGCCATCAAAGATTAACAAAATCATGCTGACGATATCTCTCAAAATTTTAAATCGAATAAATCGAAAACTGCTGGCTGGACGCTATTTTAAGATTACTCAGCGGCTGGCCATAGCCCTCTCTATGTGTTTGACCTGTAAAGCGTCCGTCGCATTACAGGCTCACGCTGCACACACCATCCATCTAGATCATAATTTTTTTGGTAGGACGATTCCTGTTTCTTCACTGGAACGCTTCGCTGAAACGGGAATTATAGATGACGAGCTAGCACCTTACCTGAACGGTTTGTCGGCTCAAGAGAAAATAGGATTTCAGCAGTTGCTGAGTACGCCGCTTCCGAGCTCAGGAACAGACAGCTTCCCCAACCTGAGCGATCCCTTTTTGATTTCTCAATGGCTACAGTCACCTATTGGAGAGCTTGCTCTAGCAACGTTTGGAACGTTCATCCAAACTCAGTCTCGTCAAAACGGTCAAAAAGCGCTCCGTTCGGCCATTGTTTTAGCCGCTGCCGACCCAAATGGATTCTCACTTATCAACGTTATTCGGCTGTATCCAACGGGCGGATTACGGCTCAATCTACCGCAACTTTTGGCGCTAGTCGAAAGTATTGGTGGCAATTTTGCCAGGACTGAACAGCTGGTTGCGACTACGATTGAGCGGTCTGCAGCCACAGCCGCCTCGGAGGCCACTCTCGAATACAGCGAGTTGCCGATGCCAGCGAAGAACGGTCAATTTAGTGTGGCCCAGCGAACTTTGATGCTGAGTGATCAGAGGCCAGATGGGTCTGCTGGGATGCTGCGCGATCGCACTTACCCGGTCGACCTCTACTACCCAGAAGCATTTGAAACCACTTCAGGCCCCATTCCAGTCGCGGTTTTCTCACATGGCTACAGCGCTACTCGCAGCGTTGCTAGGGCAGTTTCCTTAGCTCGTAGTCTGGCTGCCAACGGATTTGTTGTTGCCGTACCAGAGCATATCGGTAGTAACAAGGCATATCGGAACAGATTCTACCAAGGATTTACCAATGAGTCTTTCGATGCAATGTCGTTTGTTGACAGGCCGCTAGACATCACGTTCTTGTTAGACACTCTAGAAGAGAAAAATAACGAGATGTTCCAAGGGCGTCTTCAGATGGACCAAGTGGGAATTATCGGCCATTCTCTCGGAGGGTACACCGCCCTAGCGCTCGCTGGCGCGACTGTTGATGTTGGTCGGCTACAGCAGCAGTGTGATCCGGAGACTGGCTTTACGCCTGATACGGTCAATCTTGCACTCTTGATTCAATGTAGGGCCTTAGAGCTAGGGGTCTCTGAAAACCTAGACGCAGACCAACAGATGACAATCCAGCAGCTAACAGACGGCAGCCTTAGAGATGAACGCGTGGGTCTAGTCGTTGCGATGGCGCCACTGAGCAACCTGTTTGGCTCGCAGGGAATAGAAAACATAAGCACTCCAGTGGTGCTCATGGGGGGTGCTTACGACATTACCGCCCCGATTGCCCTAGAGCAGCTGTCTGCCTTTCAATGGCTGTCGACAGAACAAAAGTATTTCTACATCACTGAACACCTTGCGCATACGACAGAACTCACCCGCATTGCGCTAGATATCGCTCACCCCGACGAAGACGCTGTCGACCGATTCAATACCTTTGAAAGTGAGCTATGGAGCCTGACTGAGTCACTCATCATTGCCCACGGAAAAGTGCACTTGCTAGGGGATGAATCCTATCGGCCCTACCTAACTTCAGCTTATGTTCAGGCGGTCAGTATGGACCCCAACAAAGTTCATCTGCTGCGATCTTTCTCAGACAATTCACCTCGCTAATCTTTCGTTTCACCCCCCCGACATCAATGACTATCGACTCAAAAAAACGACTAGCTGGGCTAAGGCTTCGTAGCGCAGGCTTGGCACTTCTAGTCACACTGTCGGGCTTTAACCTATCCCAATCACAACCACCTATGTTTAAAGATGTCCCGGCCACCCATTGGGCAAAAGACTACATCGAGACGCTCGGAAATATGGAAATACTCTCAGGGTTTCCAGATGGAACTTTTCTCCCAGATGAACCTGTTACTAGAGCCCAATTTGCCACCATTGTAAACAAAGCGTTTTTGTCTGCATCGTCGTCTGAAGGGTCGCCTGAAGCCTCGCAGGCATTTGCCGATGTACCCGCCGACCACTGGGCACTCGATGCCATCAATGCCACGCGCACATCGGCTTTTCTGTTCGGCTACCCGGGTAATCTTTTTCGCCCAGAGCAAAACATTTCTCGCGTGCAAACACTGGTTTCTTTGGTCAATGGCCTGAACTACACTGGCGGGTCTATCGAAGCATTGCCGTATTACAAAGATGCAAAAGACATTCCAGACTATGCCAAAGCAGGCGCAGCCACGGCTTCTGCGAAGGGCCTCGTGGTGAACTACCCCATCTTGAATCAGCTCTCCCCCAATCGGCAGGCGACGCGGGCAGAGGTCGCGGCGATCGCCTACTGGGCAATGACTCAAAGCAATTCAGAAATAGTCACGTTAGCTCAATCCCCCTATCGCGTCCCACCTCAGCCGTCTGCCTGGCAAGACACCCCCATTGGCATCCTACCCGTGGTAACCAAGCAGATTGGGATCAGCCGCGACGGAGAAAGGATAGTCACCCTATCAGCCGCAACAGATAAGCGCGATCGCACCGAAGATGAACCAGTGTTTTCAATTCAAGTGTGGAATGTAAATACAGGTGAGCTAATCGCGGAAAAAGAGCCCGAGGCAGAAGCTTGGTTCAGTGCGATCGCCATCAGCGAAGACGGCAAACAAATAGCCGCCATTTCTACAACAGGGTCCAACGCAGACCCAGCCAATGAAATATCGCTATGGGTATGGAACATAGACAAAACAACAGACACAGAAAATACGCCGGTACGCCAGCGGCTAGGCACCCTACGCCCGCAGCCCAACCAGCCTCTCCAGCCCCCGAGTCAGCTCGTTGATGCCTTCACCCCAACCCAAGTCCTCTTTCGCCCAGGAGACAATGCCATCCTCACGCAGATCAGCCTCACTGAGCAAACACCGGTTGAAAGGCAGTTGCGCCTGCACAGTAGCGCCACCGGAGAAGTTTTACAAACCCTAACGCCCACGCCAGATGCGATATTGACCCAGTTTGCATTCAGCCCAGACGGTCGCGTACTTGCGGCGAGGGGAAGTACTTCAGACAGCAACAGTTCACTCATCGACCTCTGGCAGCGATCGCGCAATGAGAGAGCCTTCACCCTCCGAGCAGAAGAAGGAACAGATCTCTCCCTAGTGGGCATGGGCTTCGCACACACAGGCACTTTCAAAACATTGGAGCAAAGTAACACACAAGCGCGGTTAAGCACATGGAATCCACAAACAGCCGCTCGGCTTGAACAACCCAGAATACTGAACCCCATTGATCGCCAAGATAGCCACCACAGATTCAGCTCAGACGGCATCAGTGTCTTAACCTCAGGCCCGGTTGCGGGTCCGCGCATTCTAAATACGCATACCCAAACGGCTACCCCTTTGGCCATCGGCCCGACAACCCTAGCCAATAGCGTGTTTAGCCCAGATGGACGATACTTAGCCGTGGCAACGCTCAACAACGTTCAAATATTTTCAAATGAGACTTCAGCACCCAGACGGCAGTGAGACTTTCTACAAAGCAGTCGGAAATAACCCCAACAGAACGCTGTTGCTAATGCATGGCATCGGCGCAGACCATACCATGTGGTATCCCCAAATGGATGCTTTTGCAGCTGCAGGCTTTCACGTTTTGGCACCAGATCTTTTCGGTCACGGATGCTCGTCAAAGCTAGGCACCCAAATCAGTCCGGCGAACCTCGCTAGCTGGCATCGTCAGATCAACTGGTTATTGGAGCATCACAATATTGCCAAGTGCGTGCTGATAGGCGTCAGCATGGGTGGCGTTATTGCTCAGTCATTTGTTGTCAATTATTCGCACAAGGTAAGTCAGCTCATTGTTGCAGATACCTTTGGCGAGCTGCGTACGGTGAGGGAAAAGCTGTTAGGATTTAGCGCAACAGCTGGGATTGCTGTGTTCAAAGCATTCGGCAGAGAGAGGGGCAGAGTGCTTATGAAAAGAGCCATGAAAAGCACCTATAAAGCGCCTCAAGCACAGTTAGCACGGGCCTACTTTGAAGCAATTAGCACCGAAATAGACCTTGATCAAACGTTGCTAGCCAGAAAAGCTATCAATCGCATTGACAGCTTAAACAAGCTGAAAAATGTTCCTATTCCTGCCCTCGTCTTAGTCGGTGAAGACTTTGGTAAAGCATTTGTTGAAATTAATCGTAAAATTGCAACTGCCTTGCCAAACGCTACGATGGTCACGATCAAAAACGCAATGGATCCCTCTAATCTGACGAATCCAGTTGAGTTTAACCAGCAGGTGCTCAGTTTTTTAGCGCAGCCGATTTAAAGAAGAAGGTTGCGCTAGCAAACAACCCAAAGCTGCAAATCTAAAGCTACAACTCTAAAGCTGCAACTCTAAAGCTGCAAATGGTCGCGGGCCCAAAGAGCGGCTTGAGTGCGATCGCGCACATCTAGCTGGGTAAAAATATTGGTCAGGTGGTTCTTAATCGTGCCTTCTGTCAGGTGCAGCGCGTCGGCAATCTCTCGGTTGCTATTGCCCTGCCCTAGCAGCTTCAAAATTTCCACATCGCGCTTGTTGAAAAGGCTCTCGGCACTTTCGCCATTGATGGTGACAGGTGCTTTGACTTGAGAAAACACTTTTGGGGCGATGGTAGGGCCGAGCTGACTGTAACCTTGGTATACGTTGCGGATTGCGATCGCAACCTGCTTAGCTGGCGTACTTTTTAATAGGTAGCCTAGCGCCCCCATTTCCAAAGACTGAAACACATACTCATCTTCATCGAAGGTTGTCAGCACCAGTATACGAATCCAGGGGAAGCGCTGATGAATCTCCCGTGTTGCCTCAACGCCATTGCACACAGGCATTCGCACATCCATCAAAATCACATCTGGCTGCAGCTGCGCCGCCAGTGTAATCGACTCCTGCCCATGATTGGCTTCACCGGCAATTTCAAAGTCACCTTCCAACGCGAGGAGAGCGGCTAAGCCCTCCCGAAACATCGGCTGATCGTCTACTAATAAAATCTTAATCATGATGCCTTGCATAGTAGCTCATGAGTCAAGTTCCAGTAACTTGTTCGAACGATTTGTTGAAACTGTTTACCTGAACTGTTTACTTGAACTATCTCATTGGACTATTTACTCGAACTATTTACTCGAACTATTTACTCGAACTATTTATTTGAATCATTGAGGAATAGTGACCTGAATCAATGTTCCTTTCCCCAAGTTGCTACGGATGGTCATTCTACCGTTCAAAAGCTGCACCCGTTCCTGCATATTACGAAGCCCAAAGCCAGTGTGGGCACCAGAATAGGTAAACCCAATCCCATCGTCTGCAAGCCCCACCGCAACGCCCTCTGAAGTCGACCTTGCCCATAGCTTTACCGCAGAAGCCTGTGAATGCTTCTGAATATTTGTCAGCCCTTCTTTCACAATGAGAAACACTTGCTGGCTGATCTGCAGCGGCAGTTGAGGCAGCTCTATCTGAGTTTCCACCTTGATTGGACGGGTCTGATGGGCGTGGGTTTGCTCAACCTGCGCAACCAAGCTAGTCAGCGCAGAAGACAGGTTAAAATTTCGATCTCGCATCGTCGATACTGCCCGGCGCACCTCTTGCAGCGACTGACTAGAAAGCTGCTTAGCCCGGTCAAGCGCGAGTAAACTGTGAGCCGGATCTTCTTCTCGTAGGGTTTGAGCCACCTCTAGCTGAACATCGAGCGTCGTCAACGTATGTCCGAGCGAATCGTGAATGTCTCTAGCAATACGCGTCCGTTCCAAATCGGCAGCCAGCGCTTCTACTTCTTGTGAAAGGTTCGCAGCCTGCTGACGACTCTTGCGCTCAGAGATAACCGTCAGACACAGCAAAATGATGAGTGAATTGACAGCGATAAAAATGGATGTACCATTTAGAACAAAATCAATCACCTGAACAAATCTTGGCACAGCATACATCGCCTCTAGCTCAGCCTGAGCAGCCTCAAGCGGCTTTGAAATATACACAATAAAGTACTGAGCAACAGCAATCTGCCAAACCGTACCAGACACAATGGCTGTAAAAATCACCTCTCTGCGACTAAGCAAAAAGCAGCTCTTCACCAAAACTAACCACAGCAGCAAATCTAGCCCCCAGTGAGAAAACAAACGGGTCACCAAAAGTGCACTAATCTCTATCCATAGATAAGCTCGCTTTTGCCACAGTGGACGGCAGATAGGTAGCCGTATGCTAAGGACTGCAAATAGAAAAAACACCACAAAGACAATGTAGTCACCTCGGTTGACCTCATAGCCTAGGGGCTTGTAAAACAAAGGAAACAGCATCCGCAAAGCAGGTATGCCCAAAAATACCCACTCTATGTATCGCAGCGTTTTGGTGATAGAAGGAGAGGGAGCAGACGTTGTCTGGGCAGATAGGGCGGTCATGACAGGTCCTTATTTCCCAAAAAAATACGCATCAGCTTTGGCTGAATCATAAAGCACCCGCTTCAAATTTTCCATGACAAAAGCCATCGATTGCAATGACCCCCGGCGCAGAAATTGACTTGCCCCATCGCTATAGTCTCTACACCTGTTGCTTCTGCGCAGACGACTTTATGTATCGCCTCCGAATATATCAATAGATGACTACACGATTGCACAAGACATCCACTCTGAAAAAGCTTTCTTTTTCCACTAGCGTTATCACCCTAGCCCTGTCCACCCTAACCGGCTGTGTCGCCCCGGGAGACTCCAGAATTTTTAACCCAACAACCCCACCAGGGATTCCCCTGCCGCCCAGTTCTGTGCGCGATCGCGTTCTAGAAACCGCCGAGCAAGACCTAGGCATCCCATCCTCAGAACTCGGCACGCTACGCGTCAATGAGGAAACTTGGCCGGACGGATGCTTGGGCATCGGGCAGGCAGACGAAGGCTGCTTACAGGCACTCGTTGACGGATGGCAGGTAGAAATTGTTCACGGTAATGAAAGCTGGTTTTACCGTACCGACAGCACCGGAGAAAGCGTCCGTCAGTCTTACCTAGAAAACAACCTGCCCCCCTCCCTGAGCGAGTTAATTTTGGCTCAGGCCGTCAGAGATACCGGCATTAGAAAGGAGCGATTAGAAATTATTCGCGCGGAACCTCGGGTTTGGGATGGCTGTTTGGGCATTCGGGACGCAGAGGCGAACTGCGGGCAGGTCAGATACTATGGCTGGCGCGTCACCCTCCAGAGTGAAAATAGGCTGCTGGTGTACCACACCGAGATGCTCGGCTACCAAATCCGCCTCAACAGCCTGCAAAACGCTGGCCAGAGTCAAGAGACACAGGGTCAAAGAATATAGAGCAAAGGGTTTATTTCAGGCCTCACCATGACAAAAGTCATGCATTCACATGACGTCTTACCCTGGAAGCCACCCAATCTCATCGATACACTTCAAAGCACCCCAATACCCCCCAATACCCCCAAAAAAGGGAGAAAATTCATATGACTGCAACCCTCACGGTCAGCCAGATTACGGCTGCCCCCTTCGGTGCCAACATCATTAATAAGATAGATACTTACTTAGAAAAGACCGCTCAAAAAGACAGCTTCTCTGGCAACGTAATCATCAGTCGAGGACCGGGCACTTCTCTTATTCGCTCCTATGGCTTCGCAAACAGAGAGCACTGGGTACCCAATATTGCCGCTACAAGATTTCGGATTGGCTCTGTCACCAAACAATTTACAGCAGCTGCCCTGTTACAGCTCCAGCAGCAAGACCTTTTGAATTTGCACGCACCGATCACCGCCTACCTGCCCAACTATCCTCGTCAGAAGGGCCGTGGCCCCATCTCTATCCATCACTTGCTGACACACTCAGCAGGCATTCCCGACTACCTCAACCCCACTCTATTTCCCGACATTGCAGAATGGATGCGGCTACCCGCCACCCTAGAGCAAATCATTGATCGCTTCAAAAATTTACCGCTTGTCTTCGAGCCGGGAGCCGCATTTTTCTACAGCAACTCTGGCTATGTGTTGCTAACCCACATCATTGAAACCGTGTCCGGTCAGTCCTACGCGGACTATTTGCAAACCCATCTTTTTGCCCCCCTCGGCATGGCCAACACCGGCTACGAAGTACCCAGAGCGGTCATTCCCGGTTTGGCGCAGGGGTATCTCTCCCTAGGCGACCACAGCTACCTGCAGGCAGAACCCATAGACATGGGCCTGCCACAAGGCGCAGGCGGGCTGTATTCGACCATTGAAGATTTGGCCATTTGGAATCGGTGGCTGTTTGAGCCTTCGCTAGAGGCATCTCCCTTGGATGCAGAGTCTGTTGCACTCCTCACAAGACCTGTCATTGAGATGGATCTCGATAGGCCAGGACCAGATGCGTTTTATGGGTATGGTCTAGTGCATGATGTCTATTTGAACCATCAGCTTATCCATCACAACGGTCGCATTAATGGATTTGCCTCTTCCCTATCCCACTACCCCGACGAAAGGTTGACAGTTGGCATACTCTCAAACTGTGAGAACATACCCGCCGATATTATCAGTCAAGACTTGGCTGCTATTGTCTTCAAACAGGGCTCTTAACAGCATTCATATTTACAGTCACTTCTTATGAACAGCATGAGTCGGCTTCCGATTCTCGCTTTGCCCTTTGCGGTCTCGCTTCTTAACAACAGCAACAAAGCAACCCGTGTTTCAGCGACAGCCAGCCCAACTGCTTCCAAGCAGACTGACTGTGACACTATCGTCATCGGTGCGGGCGCAGCTGGGTTAGCAGCGGCCAAAACCCTGCAAGCAGCTGGCCGGTCGGTGTTGATTCTGGAGGCGCGCGATCGCATTGGCGGCAGAATCAAAACAAACTACAGCTTTGCCCCTCACCCCATTGAGTGCGGCGCAGAATACATCCAGGGTGAGCACGTCCACACTTGGTCGCTAGTCCGTCGCTACGGGCTCAAAAGTCTCCCTTTGTTTGAGCAAGATAACAAACAGTTTATGTATGCTAACCAGAGGCTGCTGCGCTACAGCGAATGGTCGGCACTGCCAGGAATTGCCATTCTCGATCTGTTGGAATATCCGCCGCTCTACACATCGCTCTCACGTTGGGTAGCGGCAGGCAAGCCAGATGTCAGCTTGGCCCACTTTCTGTCTATTCATCAGGTCGAACTCTCATCAGCTATCTATTGTCTTCTGGACCGCGCTGTCAGCGATAGCTATGCCGCCGGGCTTGATGATGTCGGCGTGTATGGGCTGATGGAACTGAGCTACGAAGGCGATGGCGATCGCAACTTTCGGCTACAAGAAGGCTACGCCCACCTGTTCGAACACTATGCAGCAGAGCTAACCATTCAGTACCAAAGTCCCGTCACACAAATTCGCTGGCGACCCTCTGGCGTCACAATCCATACGAAAGCCGGTGAAACCCACACCGCCAAAACGGTCGTGGTCACGCTGCCAATAGCGATGCTACAGCAGCAGGCTGTAAAGTTCGACCCAGCGCTGCCAGACACCAAGTTACAGGCAATCCACGGACTGAGGGCAGGCGCTGTTACTAAGCTAATACTCCGGTTCGACCAGCCTCTTTGGCCAAAAGATATGGAGTATTGCCTGACGACGCTAGACACTAGCACTTGGTGGAGACCGGGCTGGCATCGCCCAAACGAAGCGCCCATTTTGACCGCTTACACTGGCGCACATAACGCAAATAGGCTAGGAGCGCTCTCACAAAACGGTGCCGTTGATTTAGCATTGAAAAATTTAGAACAAATGTTTGGCAGGCGACTGTCCGACCGATTAGTTGACGCTTTGTTTGTCGATTGGCAGGCCGACCCCTACTCGCGAATGGCCTACTCCTATGTTCCTGTAAAGGGTCATGGCTTACGAGAGCAGTTAGCCCAGCCGGTAGACTCAGTTCTCTTCTTTGCTGGGGAGGCCACCCACCCTACCCGCGCGGCCACCGTCCACGGTGCCTTAGAAAGCGGCATTCGCGCCGCGCGCGAAATTCTATCTCAGTAAAACCTATCATCCTCAAACAGTAAGACTTCAGAAAACTGTTTTTCGTAGCTTACTTTAACAAACAGGCTAAAGGTGTATGAGTCTGTAGTAGGCTGTGCGTATTGCTGCGAGCAGAACAAGATTGCCCGCTTAATGCCGCTTGCTGAGAAGATTATGAGAAACCTATGAGAAATAGACTTCATAAAGAAGAGTTCCTGCTAAAAAAGAAACCGGCTTCACCTTCTGAAAAGCTAACTTCTGAAAATCCAACTTCTGAAAATCTCTCTCCCTTGAAACCATCCCCCAATAGCACACTTGACGACAGTATCAAGGCTGCACAAGCATACTTACTAGCCCTACAGACACCAGAAGGCTATTGGTGGGCGGATCTTGAGTCCAATGTCTCTATCACAGCTGAAGCAGTGCTGCTGCACACCCTGTGGAAAACCGCTAGCGATCGCCCACTCAAGAAAGTAGAAAAATATTTGCGATCGCACCAGCGCGACCATGGCGGATGGGAGCTTTTTTATAACGATGGCGGCGACCTCAGCACCTCCGTCGAAGCCTACATGGCCCTAAGGTTGCTCGGTGTACCCGCCACAGACCCCGCCCTCGTCAAGGCAAAGTCTTTCATCTTGAAGCGAGGCGGCATTAGCAAAACCCGCATTTTCACAAAGTTTCACCTTGCGCTAATCGGTTGCTACAGCTGGCAAGGCCTACCATCGCTTCCCCCCTGGATCATGCTCCTAGAGCACCCCTTCCCGGTAAATATTTACGAACTCTCTAGCTGGGCTAGGGGCAGCACCGTTCCCCTGCTCATCGTCTTCGACAAGCAGCCAGTCTATCCCATCAGCGACACCTTCAACCTAGATGAGCTATACGCAGAAGGCCGCGCAAACGTCCGCTGGGACCTCCCCGAAAATGGTGACTGGACCGACGCCTTTCTCTGGTTAGACAAGGGGTTTAAATTTGCTGAAGCATGGAACCTAGTGCCCTTTAGAGAGGAGGGATTGCGCCGTGCAGAAAAGTGGGTATTAGAGAGGCAAGAAGCCTCTGGCGACTGGGGTGGCATCATTCCGGCTATGCTCAACTCACTGCTAGCGCTGAAGAGCCTGAACTACGACGTGAGCGACCCTGTGGTGCAGAGAGGGCTCCAGGCGATAGACAACTTTGCGGTAGAAACCGAAGAGACTTACTGGGTGCAGCCCTGTGTTTCTCCCGTCTGGGATACAGCGCTAGCACTCAGGGCTCTGACCGATTCAGAAACAACAGATCAGACTCCGCTGGTAAAGGCAGGTGAATGGCTACTGAAAAAACAAATCCTAGACTATGGCGATTGGGCTGTAAAAAATTCTCAGGGTCTGCCAGGCGGCTGGGCCTTTGAATTTGAGAATCGCTTTTATCCGGATGTAGACGATACGGCTGTGGTGGTGATGGCCCTGCAGGAGATAGCTCTACCCGATGAAGCGCTCAAGGAAAATGCGATCGCTCGCGCCGTCAGCTGGATCGCCACCATGCAGTGCAAAACAGGTGGCTGGGCAGCTTTCGATATAGACAACGATCAAGACTGGCTAAATGCAATTCCCTACGGCGATCTCAAAGCCATGATCGACCCTAGCACCGCAGACATTACCGCCCGAGTGCTGGAAATGAATGCTCGGCTACTGCCCAAAAACAACGCTTCTATCGATTACAAAAGAACACAAACCGGATTTCGCTATCTATTAGAACAACAAGAATCAGACGGCAGCTGGTTTGGGCGTTGGGGAGTCAACTACATTTATGGGACCAGCGGCGCACTCTCCGCCCTGGCGCTT
>JBCBFY010000051.1:0-32027 GCA_038527325.1 Cyanobacteria bacterium J06614_10 | reverse complement strand
CTGCAGGGCTAACTAACCTAACTGCCTTCAGAAGTACCGCCCAGGGCACTGTCAGAGTTTACAAAATCTGTCGGGCCTTCATAGCCAGAAGCGGCTGCTAAGCTTTCTAGACTCTTAGAACCCGAGAGAAACTGACCATTGACCTCCCAAGTTGGGAAACCGGTGATCTCTGGGACGCTCTGGCAGAGAGCGGTCTGTGACTTCTTCCCATCAGGGGCACACTCAATGTAAGGAATATCTTTGGAGGCCTCTTTGCCAAATAGCTGCTTTTGGTCAAAGCAGTGAGGACACCAATAAGCGCCATACATCTTCGCATCGATATTGGTTAGGTGCTGCGCTAGCTGCGCCTCAGCTTCGCCCGAAGGATTAGTAACCGGTGGCCCTACACCAGGCTCAGAGGTCACTGCGGCTTGCGTTCCCGAACTCAGCGGCGCACCGGGCACTGCATAGATTCCCAGCGTGCCGACAAAGGCCACCATCGCCACAATCGCACCAGTAAAGAGTAGCTGACCACGATCATCCCAGCGACGACCAAACAAGGTCAGCAAAAACATTGCGACTGTCATCACTGCTGAGGCAATGCAGTAAGGACATACCGCCTTGATGTCGCTGGCCAGCACGTACATCAAAAAGCCGCTAAAGACCATCATGCTCGTTGAGCCGATGAACAGTAGTGGCCAGGTCCAACCTTCTAGCTTGGTTCGCAAGTCCTTGTTGTCTTCTGGGCTAATCACCAGCGGTGCCACGGCTAGCCCTAGCATGGAGAGATATGCCAAACAGCCAAACAAGGTCAATGGAAGTCCAAACACGGTCGCCCACGCGCTGGAGAGCACCTTGCCACATCCACTGCCACAGGCAGCAGAACTATTCATAAATCTGATAGCGGTTAGGTAGCCTGTACCCAAAGCGCCTACGGAAGCGATCGCACCAATCATCGGGCGAGACCACTTGTGAATCCAAAGCGTTTCTTGGCGACGACGTCTCATATTAAGGTGCCTAGCAAATAAAGGAGATTCCGGATATCAATGATACTTGAATTTTTTGAAGCTAACGCATGTGACCAGCGCTAGTAGCCAGCTCACATAGCTACACACATAAACTGTGCCCCCAAATCGCCGCGAAGCCATCAGCATTCTTGAGTCATCACAGGGTAGCTCCGCACATTCTAACCAATGGCCAGCGTATTAACGGCCAGTTAACGGCCAGTTAGCGACTAGTCAGCGACTAGTCAGCGGCACCGAATGGCTCTCAGATTTCGCAATATTGGGGCGAGCCGCTACTCCCTGATGGAGCGCAGTGACAAACTGTCGCGTGCGAATTGGATCAATAGGCAGCTCAATTTGTCCCTTGCGCTTGAGTGCGCTCGACACAATCACCCCATCGGCGGACTGGATGAGGTGTGGAATGTTATCCCAGTTTGCACCGCTACCTATAAATAGAGGCGTCCTTCCAGCGGCAGCCTTAGCCCGCTGCAAATCCTCTACTGTTGGCGGGCTACCCGTAGCCCCGCCAGAGACGATGATGCCATCGGCCAACCCCCGATGAATCGTCTCCTGCACTGCTGTGGTCATGCTCTGTACGCCCAACGGCTGAGCATGCTTCACTAGCACATCCGCCAAAATTTTGACATCGGCGCCTAGCTCGCGGCGATATCGCAGCAGCCTATGAGCATCGCCTTCGATCAGACCCTGATCAGTGGCCATCACACCTGAGAGCACATTTACCCGCACAAAGCTCGCCGAAGTGCAGGCAGCGATCGCGATCGCGCTCCGAGCATCGTTGCGCAACACATTAATTCCAATCGGCAGAGGCACCAGCTGAGCCAGCCGCTGCACAATGAGCGTCATGGCGCTCACCACCGCAGGATCGACCTCGGACTTCGGGAAAGGTGCATCAAAAAAATTTTCGACAATGAGACCATGAATCCCCCCAGAGGCTAGCGCTGTCGCCTCTTGCTCAGCACGGGCGATGACAGCCTGCAAATCGCCCTGCCAGCGAGGAGAAGTCGGTAAGGGCGACAGATGAACGACGCCAATCGCAGGCGTTGCCGTATTGAAAATTTGGGTTAAGTCCACGGGGTTATTATCTCGGACGTGTCACGTCATCCGATCGGTACTCGTTCGGTTCAAAAGAAAACCATCTCTCCTCTGAACACAATCTACATTAACAGCCAACGCAAGGACTTTGGGGCCAAAATACCGAGGGTGATGCGCTGCCAAATCAGCCCCTTGCACGTCTCTACCTCCCTTCCAAAACATAGACAAACAGCCGACAGGTAGGCAGCTACGTCTATCCGCTAGCGATCATTTTCTCTCGTCAATTGTGTAGTTATGTTATGATTCATTAAGTAAGAGGCTCAATTTTTGCTTCGTTTCGCGAAATTTGGTCGTCTCGTAGCTTCAGATAGCAGCAGCGTATCCTCTAAGATCAGTTACCTGATTCAGATGCCTGCCAGCTGAAGGCCTTGGAAGTTCATCTTGCCAGGGAGGCACTAAATTTCACGAAGAGAGTATTTTATGGGACACAAACCTACGGTCGCACTTTCCCACCTAGGCTGTGAAAAAAACCGAGTGGACAGTGAGCACATGCTTGGCCTGCTAGCCAAGGCAGGCTACGCGGTGGGTGCTAATGAAGAGCTGGCTGACTATGTCATTGTCAACACTTGCAGCTTCATTCAAGAGGCCCGCGAGGAGTCGGTACGCACCCTCGTTGAGCTAGCCGAAGCAGATAAAAAGATTGTCATTACAGGCTGCTTGGCACAGCACTTTCAAGATGAGCTGCTAGAAGAAATTCCGGAGGCTGTCGCTCTGGTCGGTACCGGTGACTACGGCAAAATTGTGGAGGTGATAGAGCGGGCTGAAGCGGGTGAAAGAGTAAAAGCCGTATCGGCTGAGCCGACCTACATCGCCGATGAAACCGTCCCTCGCTACCGCACGACTTCAGAAGGCGTTGCCTACTTGCGAATCGCGGAAGGGTGCGACTACAAGTGCGCTTTCTGCATCATTCCACACCTCAGGGGTAAGCAGCGATCGCGCCCCATCGAATCCATTGTGGCAGAAGCGCAGCAGCTCGCGGCACAAGGCGTACAAGAACTCGTACTCATCTCCCAAATCACCACCAACTACGGCGTCGACATCTACGGCAAGCCTCACCTGGCCCAACTCATTCGTGCCCTTGGCGAAGTAAACGTGCCTTGGGTTCGCATGCACTACGCCTACCCCACTGGCCTAACCCCAGAAGTCATCCAAGCGATTCAGGAGACGGCCAATTTCTTACCCTATTTAGACCTGCCGCTACAGCATTCGCACCCCGAAATGCTGAGAGCGATGAACCGCCCTTGGCAAGGTCAAGTTAACGACGCCATCATCCAAAACCTTAAAACCGCGCTGCCGAACGCGGTGCTGAGAACCACATTCATCGTCGGCTTTCCAGGTGAGCAAGAAGAGCACTTCCAACACCTGAAAGACTTTGTACAGCGGCACTGCTTCGACCATGTTGGCGTCTTTACCTTTTCACCCGAAGAAGGCACAGCTGCCTACGCCCTGCCAAACCAAATTGAGCCTGCCGTTAAGCTGGCCCGTAGAGAAGCGCTGATGCTCGCCCAGCAAGAAATTTCCTTTCGGCAAAACCAGTCCCAAGTGGGTCGTACCGTCGATGTACTCATCGAGCAAGAAAACCCTGCGACGGGCGAACTCATTGGTCGCAGCGCTCGATTTGCCCCAGACGTTGATGGCCTCGTCTACATCGAAACATCGACAACAGATCCAACGGTTGGCCTCGGTCAGCTGGTGCCCGTTTATATAGAAGCGGCCGATACCTACGACCTCTTCGGCAAGCTCGCCGTTCCAGCAGCGGTTTCTATCTGACCCTCTCTAAATTGCTCATCCCGTTTTATTCCCCCTACCAAACGAAATGACCTCTTCATTTGCCAACTTAGGACTATCCGCCCGCTGCGTCGACCATTTGAGTCAGATGGGATTTACTGAGCCCACAGCGATTCAGGCTCAAGCCATTCCCCAGCTGCTCTCTGGCCACGACGTGGTCGGCTTAGCCCAAACCGGCACAGGAAAAACGGCAGCTTTTTCACTGCCGGTGTTAGAGCAGGTGAGCGCAGCAAACCGATACGTGCAAGCGCTGATTCTCACACCTACCCGTGAGCTAGCCATGCAGGTATCACAGGCAATGGAGAGCTTTAATACCGACAGAAAGCTATACATCACAGCGGTATATGGCGGACAGTCTATCGACCGTCAGCTGCAGCGCCTACGCCGAGGGTCGCAGATCGTAGTGGGGACGCCGGGCCGCGTTATCGACCTGATTGGTAGAGGGGGGCTGGTCCTCGATAGGATCAGCATGATGGTACTCGATGAAGCCGATGAAATGCTCAATATGGGCTTCATCCAAGACGTAGAGAAAATTCTCTCCTTCACACCGGATGAGCGGCAAACGGCTTTCTTTTCAGCCACGATGGAGCCCGCCATCCAAAAGCTATCTACCCGCTTTTTGAAGTCTCCGGTAACCGTCAGCGTAGAACCGCAAAAGACAGCCACCGCTAAAATCAAGCAAATTGCCTACGTGGTGCCCCCCGGTTGGAGCAAGCCCCGGGCGCTCATGCCCATCCTAGAGATAGAAGATCCAGAATCGGCCATTATCTTTGTGCGCACTCGCCGTACCGCCGCCGAACTGACCCGGCAACTTCAGGCAGCCGGACACAGCGCAGACGAGTACCACGGCGACCTAACTCAGTCTCAAAGAGAGCGCTTGCTGCAGCGTTTTCGGCAGCGCCAGGTCCGCTGGGTAGTCGCAACAGACATTGCGGCCCGTGGCATTCATGTAGATGACCTGAGCCACGTCATCAACTATGAGCTACCCGATAACCTAGACAGCTACGTGCATCGCATTGGCCGCACAGGGCGAGCAGGCAAAGAGGGCCGCGCCGTCTCTATCGTGATGCCCCTAGAAAAATACAAGCTCACCAGAATTCAAAAGCGGTTCAACAAACCGGTGGAATATTGCAAAGTGCCAACCCAGGCACAGATTGCCGCTCGCCATCTCGAAAAGCTCCAAACCCGCGTACGAGATGCCATCACCGGAGAGCGGGTGGCTTCTTTCCTACCGATTGTCTCCCAGCTGGCAGAAGAGTACGACATCCGCACCATTGCTGCCGCTGCCCTGCAGATGGCCTATGACCAAGCTCGCCCGGCACATCTCAGAGGCGATGACTATGCCGGAGGCAAGGCAAAACCAACGCCCAAACCCAAGCTCCTTCCCTCCCGCGTCCCGTCGAAAAAGGAAGAAGAAGTGGCAAAAACCGACGGGGAACAGCTTAATGGCAGTGGAGCTAACGGTAATGGAGTCAGCAGCGACGGCGCTAATGGCAATGGGTCTAACGGCAATGGGGCCAGTAGCAATGGGTTTAACGGCAATGGGGCCAGCAGCAGTGGAACCCACAGCAGTGAAGTGAACGGTCACGGACTTAACAAAAGCGAAGCTAAGGGCCAAGACCTCAATGTCAAGCATTCAGAGCCAGCAGAGAGTTCGGTAAAAACATCCTAGAGGCCCTTGTCGACTTGGCTGCAAGGTCACGAATGAAGGTGTGTAATCACCCATACAGATTCCTCTATCAGGTGGCTTACTATAGAGACAATTCACATGTTCTCAGCCTGGATGGAGCAGTGATTTCATGCTAGTTATCTTGATAGAGGATAAGCTTCTAACTCCTGCCACTATCTGCCAAAACTGTCCAATGGCAAGTCAGAGCGGGCAGCCTCGCTGGCAGGCGGGTCGCTTGCGCTGCGGCAGGCCCCTCGAAAAGCCTTCGGCAAAAGGGCTTACTCAATATGAATGCACTATGGGCTTCCGGGTGGCAGAGCTATCTGAGTAGGTGAATAGGCTATGCTTGGGATACATCGTCGCTTTGTCGCTTGCTTTTTGCCTGCTTGCTTTTGGCGCCTGCTTGCTTTTGGCGCCTGCTTGCTTTCAGCGCTAGAGCAATGGCTGCTGATGTGTTTTCCTTAGTATTTAAGTCCCTGACGATAGGAGTTTGTTAATGACCAGTTCTGCAACCCCACTAGATAGAGCATTTGCAGCATTGTCCTATGTCATGCCTTTGGCGTCTGCACTTCAGGCGGGGTTTTATTTCTTCTCGTTTTTGGCAGAGCAGGCACCCGCCGTATTGCAGGTTATTCAGCTGCTACTGCTGCCGCTCAGCCCGCTGATTGCCATTGAAAATAGCATTCTGGGCCTTGGCGTGTTTATTTTGCTGTTTGCCTTTGTGGTACGCAATACCAACATTAGCCGGTTCATCCGCTACAACGTGCTTCAGGCTATCTTGGTTAGCTTTGTGATTTCTATCTCTGCATTGGTACTCAGAACGCTTGGTCTCAGCGGCGGACTGATTGGCGAAACGCTGCTGAACGTGCTCTTTTTGGGGGGCATGGCCATTGTGATTTATTCTGTTGCCCGCTCAGTCATGGGTGAGTACGCTGAGATTCCAACAATTTCTGAAGCGATCAACATGCAGCTGCCTTATTAAGAGCTGCTAACCTTGGATTCGCTCAGTCACCAGGTTAGCTAAATCACTGGATTAAATAATCGCTGACTTACTGAAGCGCTAGCTCTCTTGAGACTGGCGCTTCGCTTTGTTCTTTGGCGTAGATGCGGTTTTCTAAGCTACCGATGCCTTCTATTTCTATGCGAATGCGATCGCCTATTTCCACTGGCCCCACCCCTTCAGGCGTACCGGTGAGCACTACATCACCCGGCAGCAGCGTTATAGCCTGGCTAATGTAAGAAACCAGGTATTCAGGAGAAAAAATCATGTCGGCAATCGAGCTGGACTGCCGGGGGGTGTCTTCACTGTTGATAAAGGTTTGCAGCGCTGCGCAGGTTGGAATTTCACGCACGATCCATGGGCCGAGCGGACAGAACGTGTCGAAGCCTTTTGCCCTAGTCCACTGGCCGTCTTGGCGCTGCAGATCGCGAGCCGTGACGTCATTGGCGATGGTGTAGCCCCAGATTTTATGCCGGGCTTCTTCTACCTCACAATCTTTACAGCGATCGCCAATCACAACGGCTAGCTCGCCTTCGTAATCCACCCTTTCTGACTGAGGCGGATAGAAAATAGGCGCATCGGCTGCTATCACTGAGGTAGGTGGCTTCATAAATAAGAGCGGCGACTTGGGTAAGTCATTGCCTAGCTCAGCGGCATGCTTGGCATAGTTGCGCCCAACCGCGATCACTTTCGAAGGCGCACAAGGTGCCAGCAGTGTGTAGTCTTCGGTCGGTAGCTCTAGCGTGGTCGGCTGGCCGTTGCGCCAAGGTGGCGCGTCCAAAATCTGCACCCTGCGGTCAGCCTGCAATAGACCGTAGTGAAGCTGTCCCGACGACGATTGAACCCGAACGTAGCGATGCGCCATAAACTCCACTTTTCCGATAGATCAAATTATCGATATGCCCGTGGGGGCTCAGTTGTTGGTATGATTGTAAACCCTTGCTTTTGTCCAGGCTATGGCTCCTTAGCTAGATGCGCAAGCGCAATAAGCGCAAGACACAGCAGCCACAAGACACAGCCCTAAGACAAAGGCCAAAACGACCACAAGGATCTCAATTTTAGAGTTATGAGTACGCTTTACGAAACCATGTACATTTTGCGGCCCGACCTCAGCGATGAAGCTGTTGATCAGGCCATCAGTCGCTATCAGACGATGCTGACAGACAGCGGCGCTGACATGCTAGAAACCCAGCACCGAGGCAAGCGCCGTCTAGCCTACGAAATCAACCGTTTCCGCGAAGGCATTTACATTCAGATGAACTACCAGGCGCCAGGGACTGCGATCGCACCTATGGAGCGAGCAATGCGTCTGAGCGAGGAAGTGATCCGCTACCTCACCATTCTCTTCGAAGAACCCCCCGAAGACAGTGAAGGGCCAAGTGCGATGACGGAACAGGCAGAGTCGGCAGCGCCACTCGGCTCCTAAGCCACAGGTCGCGACTAAATCAGTCAGCAGCTCAGGCAGACCGCTTAGCACGAAATTCTGACAGGACTTTCTTCACAGCTGCAGTTGACTGCCGCTGTAAGCGTTGGCCGCAGGTCTTTAACCCGTGTGGTTTTCTAACCACTGCGGATTTAAGGATGTGCGGCCAACGCTATTTCGGGGCAACCTCATAATGACCATGTTTTTTTGATACATGCGATCTCCGTCATCACTTGGTTTTCGGTGGGTTTTCGGGAGTGCTATATATCAAATTGGCAAGTGCTCATCTAATGCTCATCCACTAATCAAGAGGAAAGTTCACCCGTGGCCCATCCATCTGGATCGAATGGTTCGGACAATCAGTCAGAAGTTGCCCGACTCAGAGAAGAGTTAGAAATGAGAGATCAGCTCGTGCAGCAGCTCTCGCAGGAGCTGTTTCGGCTCGTAAAGGGTAATCAAGACTTCTTACCCACGCCAGAAGTATCCGAACAGCACGAACAGGAAGTGCGATCGCTGCGAGCACAAATGCAGCAGCTAGAGCAGCAGATTACCTTCTACCAAACCCAGATTGAAGAGCGGGACGAAGAAGCCCAGCAGCTGCGCCAAACCACCCAAGAGCTGACCGACCGCACCCGCATGCTGGAGCAGGTCGTGCAAGAGCTGCCCAGAATTTACAAAGAAAAATTTGCCGAGCGGATGAGCGCAGTGAAAGATCGCGTCGCTCGCATTCAGCAGGAAAACCGCGAACTTCAAGCCGAGCTTCAGAGCACCAGCTACCGGCTCGCAGTGCGCAATCGCAAAGGTAGCAGCCACCTCGACCTGCCCACCTTCCCCAGCGAAATGCTTGGCAGAAATTCGATGGCAAGCTTCGCTAAGACCTCGTAGCGCAGATCTTTCACCAGCGCTTTCAACTTTGTAGCGTAGGATGCCAAACGACGGGAACTTCTGCTGCTGAGGGCACAATACTGTCTGAGGCTTGATAGGCTTTCACTGTAGACGGTAGGCTGCGCAGTCTGAATGGATGAGCTGATTTCGCTAGAGATGATTCAAAATATCGCCCGTGAGTACGGATATTGGGCGGTGTTCTGTGGAATTTTGTTAGAAAATATGGGCATTCCGCTCCCTGGCGAGACCGTGACGCTGGTGGGCGGATTTTTGGCTGGGAGCCATGAGCTAAATGTGTGGTACGTGCTGGCTGCTGCCACCGCTGGCGCCATCTTGGGAGATAGCGGCGGATATCTGCTGGGCTACTACGGCGGCTGGCCACTCATTGTGCGGATTGGGAAGTGGCTGAGGCTGTCAGAATCGACACTAGAAGAGGTGCGCGATCGCTTCAGCCAAAATGCAGATAAAGCCGTGCTCTTTGGCAGGTTTGTCGCCTTGCTGCGCATCTTTGCCGGTCCGCTAGCAGGCATTACGCGCATGCCCTATCCCAAATTTTTGCTCTGCAATGCCATTGGTGCAGCGGCCTGGGCCTCGGTAATGGTCAGCCTAAGCTACTTTTTAGGCCAGCTGGTACCGCTCCCTCAGCTGATTCGCTGGGTCGCCCAGTTTACCGGTGTAGCGCTCGCCATCGTCATCCTCTGGATAATTTCCATTTGGTGGCTTGAATCCCGTAGCAAAGCGACAACGCCTCAGCCCTAACGCTCTGCTATCACAAGCCACCTAGTCCAAACAGATAAAAACGCTTCACCAGACAGCTATGGCTTGACCACATACTGCGACTCTATCGGCTCAACGACGCCTTCTTCAACCAGCGCCTGGTAAATCATTGCCGATAGCTCAGCCCGAGAGGTGGGCTCTGTTGGGTTTAGCTGGGAGATCTCTGGATAGTTCACCACGAGGTTGCCAGCTGTCGCCGCAGCGACTTTTTCGGTCGCCCAGTTTGGAATGGCGTTGGCATCTTCGTAGCGGTCTATTGCAGCTTGAATATTGGTAGGGGGCGCTATGCCCAGCCCAGTGACTAGCGTCGTTAGCGACTGCGCCCGGGTCACCGGCTGATTCGGCGCAAAGGTATCGTCGGGAAAGCCGGTCATAAAGCCGCCTTTTACAGATTCGCCAATGGATTCGCGCGCCCAGTAGTCTGAGGTGACATCGCTAAATTCTAGGTCAGCTTTGTCTGCGGTCAGGTCAAACGTTCTAGAGACGATGTTGGCAATCTGCGCCCGCGTTACGGGCTGATCTGGCCTGAAGGAACCATCGTCGTAGCCAGCAATCAGGTCGCGGCTGCTGAGCGCATCAATGTAAGGCTTGGCCCAGTAGTCATCTGGCACATCGGTAAATGCGATCGCTTCCTGTGGCTCTGCCGTCGCTGCAGCCGAAGGTGCCGCCCCTTCCCCTGCTGGCGCCTCTGCAGTGGCCTCTGGCGACTCAGGCTCACTAACAGCAGCGGCATCCGGCGCTTCAGCCGAGGCACCATCTGCCGTTGCAGCCACACCAGCAACCCCAGCCGCCGCGCCAGCAACACCATCTCTCCACATCGGCTGGCGCTGGGCTAACCGTGCACGCCGAGCAGCAGCCCGTTCTGCCAGCTCACGACGCGCCGACCCTTCAGGAGCCGGTTCAACAATGGCACTTTCAACGGCATCATCGACAAAGTCAGGCTCGCCCTCGACAATCGTGTCCGCCTCAGGCAGCGCCGCCCCCTCATCGCCTAACCCTATGCCAGCCGCACCTAGGCGACCATCGACCCGAGCGGTGTCCGCCCCCAAATTAGCAACCGTCGAAGCATCATCAAACAGCGCTATTTCACCTCGGGTAAGGCCCCAAAACAGGACGCCGCCCAAGGAGAGAAAAGCCACAAACATCGCAACCATCTCATCAAAGGACAAGGGCCGTAGGGGGCCGGTCGCTGGTGGCTGGTCACGCAGGCGTTCATCGTTACGGCGAGGATCATTTGGGGGTTGGGAAGGAGATTGTGTCACGACGATGCTCAAATAAGTGGCATAAGGCCTGTACTAACTCACAAAAATAGAGCATTTCGGGCTAAAGATCAGCAACCTTACGGCATGGAGTTTATCAATGTTTACCTATGGCCAAAGCCAAAACCACCCCCCCATCCAAGTCAAAATCCCGAGATACACTGCAGTAGAGGCTCTCTGAGTATGTTTTCTTAGCATCAGCTCTTAACATCAGCGCCATGCCAAAAAGTGAAAAGATGACTCACAGCCAAACTATGCCGCAAAGCGAATCTTGAGATAGTCATCTTCCATCTTGGCACCGGCAGGATTGAGCGCAGCCAAGGCTTGGGGTAACACCAAATTCCGGCGGTGGTTACCAATGCGAATATTCAGCTCGTCAGCCGTCTTGCTCAGCTCTACCTGATCTTTCGGAATACCAGGCAAGTACACTTCCAGGCTGTAATCGCTCGCATCCTGCACGACTCGCAGCGTAGTTTCTTTGTAGTACACCTGCGCCGGGTCTTCGTCGCCATAGAGGGTTTCCTTCAGCCGGTTGAGCGCTTCCATGCCGCACATTTCTTCGGAGTACAGCGGCACTTCTTTTACCGGCAGCGGATGGAAGTTTTCATGAATTTGCCCCTTGTACTTAGATTGCTGGTCTTTCCAGCGCTGGAAGAATGGGTCACTGACGCTCTCTGGAATAATCCGATTGGCCACCACCATATCTGTCCCCACGTTGTACAAGCTGAGATAGGCGTGGGCCCGCAGTGACTCCTTGATCACCATCTTCTCGGGATTCGTCACCAGCCTCACTGAGGTGATCGTCGGATCGGCCAAGATCTTCTCCAAGGCCTCTAGCTGCTCGTAAAATTCGTAGGGCGCATCCATCACTTCTTTGGTGGGTAGAGAGAACCCAGCCACCGGACGGAATAGCGGCTCCACGAGAGGACGCAGCGCAGTAGACACTGCCTGAAAGGGCTTGTATAGCTTGCGCATGTACCAGCCAGCGACTTCGGGCAAGCTCAACAGGCGCAGCGCCGTCCCCGTAGGCGCAGAGTCAATGATCAAAACGTCAAATTCTTTCTCATCGTAGTGACGCTTCATGCGCACCAAGCTGAAGATCTCATCCATGCCAGGCAAAATAGCCAGCTCCTCAGCCTCAATGCCTTCAAGACCTCTAGCCTGCAGGACTTGGGTGATGTAGCGCTTCACCGCGCCCCAGTTACCCTCTAGCTCTCGCAGCGCATCTAGCTCCGCGCCCCAGAGGTTGGGCCGAATCTCCTTGGGGTCGTGGCTGAGTTCTGTATCGAAGCTGTCAGCAAGGGAGTGCGCCGGGTCAGTGCTCAGCACCAGAGTTTTGTAGCCAACTTCTGCGCAGCGCAGACCCGTCGCTGCTGCGACAGAAGTCTTACCGACACCGCCTTTTCCGGTCATCAAAAGTACGCGCATAGCAAACTGGCCTGTGATTAAGAAAGTTAACGTTCCTTTACTTTAACCAGTTTTGCAGGGGTTATGAGAAAGTTTCTGAGCAAAAGCACCCAAGAAACATCGCAGGGCCTCATCTGGGGAGGGTCTCATCTAGCGGATGCTCATCTGGGCAGACGTCGCGAGAATCGCTCGCGGTCGGATGGTTCTCCAAATAGTCAGCAATCCACTCACAGCCTGTTTCGACTAGGCCCTCCGTCCCCAATACCAAGTCGAGATCCCACAGCCAAGCATGATGGGACTCTCCCGCTGCTAGCACGGTGCGATCGCCTTCTATAAACGCAGCCTCCCACACAGCTGCGCCTTCCCCTCGCAGCGTAGCGACTAGCTCTCCCTCCAAATCCCAGACTCTCACCTGACCATCTCCGCCAGCGGTCACTAGCTGCTGACCATCGTCACTGAAGCGTACGGAGCGCACCTCAGCCTCATGGCCAGCCAGCGTTGTGACGAGCTTGCCATCTAGCGTCCAAATCCTAGCGGTATTATCAAACCCCGATGCCGCAATCAGCCGACCATCCGGACTGAAGCTAGCATCGACAAAACCGTTCTGGCCAGGACCACTAAAAATTCGCAGCAGCCGCCCTTCTGTATCCCACAGCTTGACAGAATTATCCAAACTAGCCGATACCAAACGCTGACCATCTGGGCTAAAAGCAACGCTTCGGACTTCGCTGTTGTGTCCTGAGAAAGTATTTTTCATCTGCCCCTTGCGGTCCCACAACCGAATTTTGCCATCGGCGCTACCCGTGGCGACAGTCTGCCCATCTGGGCTAAAGGCAGCATCCCAAACGGCCTTTCTCTGGCCTGATAAGATAGCTTGCTGCTCACCCTCTAGCGACCATAGCCGGGCCGTTCCATCCCAGCTACCCGTCACAATCGACTGACCGTCTGCACTGAAGGCAACGCTCAGCACAGAAGCAGTGTGGTTGATGCGGCGCAAAAGTCGTCCGGTCTTGCGATGCCATAGGTACAGTCCGTGATCGTCACTAGCTGCGGCAATTAGCAGGCCATCGGGACTGATATCGACACCGACAATGCTTTCGCTAGGGCCGATGTAGCGCGTTTGCAGCGCGTTCGTCAAATCCCAAAGGCGCACCGTTTTATCAAAGCTAGCACTGGCCAGCGAATCGCTGTCAGGCGAAAATCTGACCCTATTCACCCAGCTTTGGTGACCTTCTAGCACCGCGATCGCTTCCCCTTTCTGATTCCACAGTCGAACGGTGGTATCTCGGCTGCTAGAGGCTATTTGCTTACCGTCCGGGCTGTAGGCGACGGAGAGCACCGGACCACCATGTCCTCGCAGAGTATCGATCAGGTCACCACTGCGTAGGTTCCAGAGCTTAATGGTCGAATCTCGACTGGATGACACCAGCTTTTGGCCGCTCAGGCTAAAGTCGACGCCTAAAACGGCTTCGCTATGGCCTTCTAAAGTTCTCAGTAGCTGACCATCGAGCCGCCAAATTTTGATGGTGCGATCTTCGCTGGCCGAGGCAATGGTCTTGCCATCGGGGCTAAAAGCAACCGCCAGCACAGGGCCACGATGGCCTTCAAAGGTCTGCAGCAGGGTGCCGTCTTTGCGCCATAGCTTAATGGATTGATCGTCACTGGCCGAGGCAAGGGTCTGACCATTGGGTGCGATCGCAATGCCATTCACACTGTCAGTGTGGCTCCGCAGCGTCCTTACCAGCTGTCCGTCTAGCGTCCACAGCTTAATATGCCGGTCATCTCCTCCCGACGCGAGCCAGCTGTCATAGGGGAAAAAAGCCACCGTTCGGACCCTGGCTTTGTGACCTGAGAGGGTTTGCAGCAATTCGCCATCGCGCCCCCATAGCCGCACCTGATGGTCCGCGCTCGCCGTGGCAATGTAATCTCCGGTCGCACGAATATCGACATCCCAAAAGTTGCTGTTTGCCAGCGTCAGCTGATTGTGCTCAACCGCTTCGACCGCAGTCGTTCGAAGTACCGTATCTAGCCGCTTACTCAACTGGTCAGGCACCTGATAGCCCAGCCGCTCAAAGAAAACATGCGCCTTGAGCGCCTGCAGCAGCGCCTCCAGTCGCTGGTCCGAGGAGTAGAGGGCCTCTGCCGTAGTGACCAGCGCCCGTAGCTGAGTACGGCGGGCCTGCTGGTACTGCACCCTAGCCACCGACCCTAAAATAATCGCCCCGCCCAAGGCCGCACTGAGCGCGGTGATCCACCCCCGCTGTCGGCGACGCGTTTTGCGCTCTAGGGCCAGTCGCTTTTCCACTTCTTTGAGCCGGGCAGACTTCAGCGCCTGCTGGGTGACCTGCCGGTCGTAGCGCTCGCTCGCCATCAAAAAGTCGTGGTCTACTTCGCTGACGCTCCGCTCCTGACTCCAAGCTTGCGCATCTTTCAAAGCCTTACCGCGCAGCAGTCGCGACTCATCCAGACGGTTTGAATTTAACCAGGCGGTAAGCTGCTTAGCGTAGGGGCGGAGGGCACTGAGCTGCGAGTCTACCCAGCTAATATCGAAGATGGTTTCGTAAATGCGGTTCTTCACCCGCAGTCGACCTCGGTCTAGGCCAATCAGTCCTGATAGCAGCAGCTCCAAGTGTTCCATGCTGTCGTCGTACACCAGCCGACGCTCTTCTGGCGTCTGCGCCAGCACTTCCGCCTGGTTAGTAGCGATGGGTATCTCATGATTGGGCATCTCGCAATGCGGCAGCGAGGCAGTCAAGATAGTCTGATAAATGCCCAATAGTCTGGGGGCTTGGAGTTCTTTTCGCAGCAGGCGATCGCGAATGGTTCGCAAGTGTTCTGGATCGTCCTGACTCTCCCAATGCTCAATTACCCGCGTATACACAACCTGCTCTATCAAGGCAGCTTCTGCGTCAGGTAGGGGAAGGCGATCGCGTCCGTTACTCAGCGCAGCAGACAGGCCAAAGCGATCGCTGTCGTACGAGTTCTGAGCAACTGCATCTAGCTTACTTTCCGCCAGGGTTTGCGCCGTTAGCAGGCAGAGCTTCTGCGTCAAAAACGGCTGCCCCTGCGTCCAAGCCAAGATATGTGCCAGCAGCTGCAAAGGATCGTAATCGTAGCCCTCTAACCCCTGCGCCAGCACCTTGGCATCTTCAAACGCCAGCCCCTTCAGCTCAATAGAGCGACCCACATTAAAAGGCGTCCGCTGCGGGTCACGAATTAGGTCCGAAGGACTCACCACCCCAAACAAAGACCAGGTCAACCGCTTGTATATAGGGTTTTCTGCGCGCTGGTTGTAGCAGTAGCGCACCAACGCAAAAAAATCATCAACGGGAAAATCTAGCGCCAAAGCGCTGTCAATTTCATCTACAAAGATAAAAATTTCGTCCTCTGGCAAAGACTTTAATAAAATCTCCTCTATAAACAGGCGCAGCCGCTGCACCATAGAAAGATCCTCTTGGTCTTGCCACCACTGGCGAAAGTCAACAGTCCCGCGCAGCTCGAAGCGAGTGAGCAAATCCACCATCATGCCCTTGTACCACTGCAGCGGCGTGACCCGCTCGCTGCCGATACTCGTCATGTCTAGAGAGGCGCAGCGCTTACCCGCTTCGACCAGCTGCTGCTGCATCCGTACCCGCAGGCTAGACTTACCCATCTGCCGGGCATTAAAGACGTAGCAATACTCACCATTCAAGAGCGCCCGCAACAGCTCGTCATCTGCCTGCCGCCGAATGTAGCTCGAAGCGCCCAGCCGCAAACTACCCCCTACCTGGTAGTGGTAAGGGGTTTTTACAAGCGGATTGGCCATCGCAGAGTCAACCACAGGTAAGCGTTCCAATCAATTACCGGCTCAGGTGGCTGCTAGTTTACTGCGGAATCGGACAGCAACTATCAGGCTAGGAGCAACGGCTTGAAGTACCTATAGTAAAGCGCACTACTCACAATTGCAGCATTGCCAGACAGCCGCACCAGCCCCATCCGCTCCAGCTGATAGGCCAGTAAGGTATCTACCTCAGCGCCTAGATCAAAGTCTTTGAGCACATCGGCGAAGGCGTTCTTCAGAGGGGGCTGACGCTGAATAATTTCTAAATGGCGTCTCAGATGGGCGCTGTAAATGCCCGATTGCGTGTGAGCGTAGTCTAAAATGCTGCCCAGGGTTCCCTCCCGCTCTGAGAGGTAGTAGAGCGCCAGCTGAACCAGGTAAGGATGTCCGCCCACTAGCTCATAGAGGGCCTTGAGCGGCTCAACGGTGACTCCCTTTTCAGCAGGTAGGTCGTACCGGTCAACCAGTGTCTGTACCTGATCAAAGGTCAGCACCGGCAGCTGTATGGAGAGGCCAATATTAAAAGGAGACTGTGAAATCTTGAGAGGGACATACACCTCGGTGCTGTAGGCAAGGGCCATACGGAGCTTTTGCCACACTTTTAGCTCCATGGCCTCTTCATGCCAGGCACGCAGCATCGGCAAAAATTCCTGCACCAGTTCAGGATGGTCAAACAGCTGGTCCACTTCGTCTAGCGCCAGCACTACGGGCGCAGACACTTGGGCTAGCAAATATTCCCGGAAGTAAATCTTACAGCTGACCTTGTGGCCAATCTCATCATCCCAATAGTCATCTAGCCGGTTTTCGACGCCAAGCTGCTGAGCCACATTGCGGCAGAACCACCGCAGGAAACGGCCTAGGTCTTCTAGGATGGCTGTGTCCGCTTCTTGAATATTGAGCAGTACCGTCCGGGCACCTTGCTCCCTAGCATGGGCTAGTGCCCTTAGCAGCAAAGATGTTTTACCGGTGTTGCTGGGCGCTTTTATTCTGAGGAGGCCGCCAGGTCGGTCAAGCTCGCCAAAGGCCTGCGCTTCTGCAGGGGGACGAGGCATATAAAAGGAAGAATTAACCGCGAGCCCAACGCTGGGAAAGGCTACCTGCGTTGTAGTTACCTCTGTACTTAGCAAGTCTTGTACCGGGGAATGAAGGTCTGTCAAACCAACTGAACGAGACTCAGACGGAAACTGCTCTTCCGACAGCTGATTCAGTACAAACCGAACATTCTTCTTCGTTACTTTTTGGCCAATAGACTCTGACAAAGAACGCCACAGCTGAGCACCGACATCGCGAATATATTCGGGATGGTAGCCCACGGATTTGGCGATCTCCGGGTATAGCTGTCCCTCCCAAGACTGCCTAAAAACGACCTCTTGTACGTAGCTCAAAGATTCAGGGGATATCGCCTTCTTAACGGCTTCTAGCGCTTCTGCTTCAGTCATATCTAATGTTGGAATGCCCAAATATCACCTGCCGGATAATTCTCGTACATTATGGTATCGAGATTCTCCTCAAAAGTCGCCTATCTTTCAAAAATAGACCGATATGGGCACAACAAGGGCCGAAAAAGCTGATAGCCCGCCGCTTATGCCGAGAAGTAGCGCTTTGGTAATGCGCTCACATTCACCCAGACGGCAAAACGCTCTGCAGAACGCGTCATCACATAGGATGTCGTTTGCTCATTGAGCGTTTGAGCCAGACAGTAGGCCTGCAGACGGTGACAAGGCTGAAATGCCTCGACGAGTCTGTAGACTTCACCCTCGTAGCGAAGGCCCTCTAGTCGACGGCCTTCTACCGATAGAAAGGCATGCTCCAATGACTCTTCATCTATGACGTTGGGCGCCATAGAGACAAAAGCATCACCCAGCTGAGCTCCGGCTAATCGAATAATTCGACGCCGCAGTTCGTACAGCAGCTCATTGCCTTGTAGGGCTTGGGATGGATTTTCACCACAGCGCGCAAGGTAGCTCAGCAGTGCCTGTTCGGAGAGCCCATCTAGCTGCTTTAGGCTGAAGTGTTGCAATAGCTTCTCAAGCCAGCTAGCGAGTATCGATTCAGCATGGTCTGTGGCCAGCGAAGGCACAGCTGCTGCATCGGTCTGGCGCCAAGCAGTTGCCACCTGATTTGGCTCCATCTCGCTATGACTTTCAATAGAAGCGTTGAGCATTGGCACTCATCCTCTAAATTTGTTTGAACTCAATCGATTTTTATTAAATCGAATAACGAAGACAGCTGTTCAGCTGATGACACAACAGTAGCTCTCGGCCCGGCTTACTTGCTGTAAGAAAAGTGCTGGATATAGCAAAGCTTCACGTTCGAAAAGTCATCAGCTAGGGGTAGCTTGTCTTTTTCTACTGTTTTTATATCAGTGAAAAAACCAATCAAAAAATCACTTTATGGTCGTCTTAAATTCACACCGGATACCGTTCAAATTCAGCTCACCGAAACCTGCTCACCGAAACCTATGTATGAACACTCAAAACGCGTCCCAAAAACGTTCATATCTACGAAGGTTTTCAGATAAGTTCAGCGATAGCACTGGCGTATGCAGAAAGCTTTGCCTATCAAACAGCCGCTGCTGAACACGCTGCTGAACAAATGATAGGGCAGGGTTTTCAAAGGGCGACGTTCGCTTACCGACTTCACTAGCACTTTACAGCTATTTTCCCAACTCATCGTATCAGGGAGCACATTCAAAATAGAGACGCCCCAGCCATGTCGACTAGGACGTCTCTGTTTGTTTCTGTTTGTTGTGCAGGAAAGCGCGATCTACAAAACAGGCAGCAACCAATTCAGCGGTCTAAACATTTCTATCGAACATTTAGTCTGTCGAACATTTAGTCTGTCGGACATTTAGTCTATCGAACATTTAGATATTGCAGAATGCCAGCACTGATACCATCTGCAATTTCGTTGACCGCTTGAGGATTGCGGAAACGAGCCGCATCTTCCCGGCCAGTTACAAATCCTGTTTCAACGAGTACGGCGGGCATAGACGTATTGACAAGTACGTAGAATCGAGCACGACGAACGCCGCGATCGCGCAAATCAGTCCGCTGCAAAACATTGTTGTGAATGGTCTGAGCTAGGCGAAAACCCGATGAGTAGTAGTAGGTTTCTAAACCGTTTACATCGGGGCGACTGAGGCTGATTGCGTTTGAGTGAATGCTGACAAAAATATCGGCATCTGCTCGCTCTGCGATGTTCACCCGGGGCTGAAGATCCACCTCGCGGTCGTCGCTACGGGTCATCACAACGTTGATACCTTGAGCGCTGAGTGTAGATTGAATGCGGCGAGATACAGCAGTGTTGATATCTTTTTCACGCAGGCCACCGATGCCCACTGCGCCAGGGTCTCGGCCGCCATGGCCGGGGTCAATAACGACGGTGAGCTGCCCTTGCCTAGCCCGTGGGATAGAGGGAGAAGGATTGCTAGCAACAGGCGAACCAGTGACCTCTAGAATACGTGGGTTCAGCCGAGCAGCAGACAACCGGCGCTCAAGCTGCTCAGCTCGATTTCGCTCGCGAAAACGACCCGCCTGAATCACCCGTTCACCCTCTACCCGCGTACGAAACGCACCTGGCTCAATGGCGTTGACGCGATCGCGCGTATTCGACCCGCTCTCAGGCACCACCACCTGATAAAACGTCTCTGTGCGGCCAGGAGAAGGACGCCTTGGCGGAGGGGTTGCTCGCTGCCCTTCAATAACCCGGCTCTCCAAGCCTCGACCGGAGAGCTGCGACACCAGCTGATTTGCCCGGCGACGCTCTTGGAACAAGCCCGCCTGAATGACGCGATCACCCTCGACATTGGTGATGAAGGCGTCGGAGGCCACCTGACGAACCCGCGCCCTGACAATATTTGAAGAGCTAGGCACAATCACCTGGTAGTAAGTGTTTGAACCGCCATTGCTGGGGGTGGGAGCTGCGCCGGGTGTGGGTGTGGGCAAGCTGGGCGAAGGCAGGCTAGGGGAGGGCAAATCGTCACCATCAATCACCGGTGGGCCATCTGGCGAAGGCGTTGACGAAGGTGGTGTCGATGGCCGGAGAGAACGACGAGGTCCACCCGCCTGAGCAACTACCGCATCCAGCGTCTGCGCATTGGATAAGTAGATGTGGCCCTGGGCGCTGCCGTTGAGCGTACGCCGGGCCATTTCCCAGCCCGGGTCGAGGGTGAGCTTCACGAAGTCGTTGGCGACGCCGTTGCTACGGCCAATCTCAAGCACGGGTAGGTCGCCGCCGCGGCCCGGTAGCGCGCCAGGTAGCGCCACGAGCACTAGCTCTTCACCCCGGCGCGTGACCTGCAGGCGGTAGCGACGGCTGAGGTCTTCATCGCCAATGCGAATGGAGTAGCCGTTGCTATCGGAGCTGCGGCCACAAATGCCCGAAAAGTCGAAGTTTAGCAGCAGTGGATCAATCACCGTTGGGCTGCCTGATTGCTCGGCGAAGCAGTCTCGCTGGTTGCTGAGCTGCTGCAAAATCAGCAGCCGGTAAAATCGGCCATTGGAAACTGGCTCGGCAACGGCGACAACATCGTCGCTATCGATAGCTTGCTGACCGTAGGTCTGAGCGATCGCACTGGTAGAGGCAATTGCACTAGCCGCTAGCGCAGTGGTCGTCAACGCGGTGAGGAATGTGAGGCGACGAATGAGGGATTTCATATCTTCGGCGGTTGAGCGGTGGAGCGAACAGTTGCGGGTACGTGTGGAGTGTGTGAGGCTCTAGCTAATGGGTACCCAAGGAGGACATCTCAGCTACGATTTCAAGAAATATTGTTTCTGGCCAAGAGGAACTATAGCAGGTGACTTAAGCTTCAGCAGAGGAAGGAAAATGAGCTGGCCAAGTGTCTGCTGGTTGCGTGCTTACTGAACCCATTGAGCGGTTTTTACTACCCATCAGGTGATGTTCATGTGACTACTTTTGATTTGTCACATCCACCAAGGGGCAAGGGATAGGCGATTTCAGCCAATCCACAGGGGACTCTCATCCCTGCTTCACACGATTCCCCTAATCTGTTTACACAACCTTCAAAGTTACCCATCTCATCAAACAAAATGATTACTTCAAAGCGCGATCGCTCACCCTATCTCACCTTTCTACCCAAGCTGCTTACAGGCGCGATCGCACTCTCGCTAGGCCTCTCCGCCTGCACACCAAACGCCCCGACAGCCGTCGATCCGGCCACCGATTCTGCCACCAGTTCAGACGCAGCAGAAACCGCTGCTACACCTGCAGATAGCGGCACACTCGATAGCGGTGCAAAAATCTTCGTCAAAGACGGCATTGCCATCAGCGGCGCAGACCCGGTGGCTTACTTTACAGATGCGGCGTTTGTGCCGGGCAGTTCAGAATTTTCTCATGAGTGGAAAGGGGCTACCTGGCAGTTTGCCACCGCCGAAAATCGCGATCGCTTTGCCGAAAATCCTGAGCAATACGCCCCTCAGTTTGGCGGCTACTGCGCCTGGGCCGTCGGGCAAAACGCACTCGCAGCCATCGACCCCAACGCCTGGAGCATCGTAGATGACAAGCTCTATTTAAATGCCAACCAGCGCATTCAAGATCGCTGGAGCAAAGACATTCCCGGCAACATCGCTCTAGCCGAAACCAACTGGCCAACCCTCTCAGCGCAGTAGCACTCAGCGCAATAACGGCTCAAGCCTTCGTTGCTTCAACCCACGCGCTAGATACAAGAAGTGCGTAGGCTCGTTAAACTCTAACAAGCACAACTCTACACGGCGCAATGAAGGGAATTAGACAATGGATGTATGGCAGGCTGCTAGCTACAGCGGTTCTGCTGTTTTTTAGCTGGAGCCTGGTGGGCTGTACACCGGCAAATTCGGAGCAGACTGCATCGTCGCAGGCTAGCCCGGAGCAGACGGCTATAGAACAAACTGGCACAGCAGTGCCTGCAAACCTGAGCAGCGCGGATAGCAGCAGTCAGACAGAAACAACGGCAACGTTTGCGGGTGGGTGCTTTTGGTGCATGGAGCAACCCTTCGACGACTTGCCGGGCGTTGTGTCGACCGTATCGGGCTACACCGGCGGCACCGTCGAAAATCCAACCTACAGCCAGGTTTCGAGCGGCAACACTGGCCATGTCGAAGCAATGCAGGTCACCTACGACCCGGCGCAAGTCACCTACGATACGCTGCTGCAAACCTTTTGGCACAATATTGACCCGCTCGACAACGCGGGTCAGTTTTGCGATAAGGGCAGCCAATACCGCTCAGCTATTTTCTACGGCTCTGCCGAACAGCAGGCGATCGCACAAGCCAGCAAACAAACCGTCGCCGACCGACTCAATCAGCCCGTAGCTACAGACCTCTTGCCAGCCGCGACGTTTTATCCGGCCGAAGACTATCACCAAAACTACTATCAAACCCACCCTGTTCGATACAAGGTCTATCGATTTGGCTGTGGACGAGATCAGCGGCTATCAGAGATTTGGGGAGCAGATGCCCCAGACCATGGCTAACAGCCTGCTAATATCTCGTTTCACCATGGAGTTCATAGAAACGATTTGCTATAAGTAATCTGTTTGAAGACTCAGCCACTCATCACAAAATTGACACTTCAGCAGTGATCGCAATGGTCAGTGTCATAATGCTCGTGCCGTATACGCCTTAGCGGTGATATTACGGAGGTAAGTCTTCGGGAGACGCGCAATTAGCGCCTAAGAGATATGACGCTGTCGTGGCTGCGCAAGAAAAGAGTATGGGTAGGCCTAGGGTCTACAAGCTGCGTAATCGTTCTACTCAGCCATTTGCCGCTTTTTTCATGGATTGCAGGTGCAGGGGATTGGATTGGCAGTCAGGGCGTTTGGGCGACGCCGTCGTTTGTGGCGATCTACGTTGTGGCGGCGGTGATGGGGTTGCCCAATGTGGTGTTGATTGTGGCGGCGGGGTCGCTTTTTGGGCTGTCGGGTGGGGTGGTGAGCGCTTCGATTGCAGATACGCTCAGCATTGCTGCCTGCTTTGGGATTGGGCAATCTTTGGGCCGACGATGGATTACTCGCTCAATCTGTGAAAACAGCAGATTTCATCAGCTAGATAAAGCATTTGCGAGCAAGGGATGGAAAATTGTCTTACTGACTCGCCTTTCGCCGCTGCTGCCTTCAAATATTTTGAACTACGGTTTTAGCGTGACGCGTATTAATCTCTGGGAATATCTATTCTTTTCCTGGCTCGGCATGCTGCCTATCATCTTTACCTATGTGTATGTTGGGGCTTTTGGGGCATCGATGTTTATGCAGCGATCGCAGCCCGAAAACATCGCATTTCATACGGTAGGGCTACTGGTTACCGGAGGTGTGATGGTGTACACCACCCGGCTGACCACAGCAGCCTTGAAATCGCCTCATTAAAACCGTCTTGTTAAAACAACGCTCATTGATAAAGCAAACGGCTGTTATGTACCAAAGCAGCCGTTTTTTTGTGAATATCCGACGAAGCTTCTGTCAACGAGCAGCAATCCTACCGGCTGAGCCGGAGAATGCTCCTATCAAAAATTAGGCAGCAGGGTCAAATCTAGTACATATAAACTACTTTGTTTGATATGATAGAGCTGCCAGTTTCATTTGCCAGTTTCATTTGCCAGTTCATTTTTTTAGCTCACCTATGAATACGCAGCTGAACACTCATCTCAAACCAGGTAGATTTGTAAGGCTCAAAGGTCAGCCCAACGACTTGCCCGACTTCGTGCTAGAGCGCTATCTAGGACCGTTTTGTTGGATTCGTCAGCAGTCTTGGGGCAGCGTCCTGTGGAAAGTCAGCGTCGCGAGGATAGACTCTGCTGCTTAGTGACGAATGCCAACCCTGCTTACCGGCGTGACTACCGGCGTGACTACCCGCTGATGGATGAAGCCTGTGTCTATTTGCATTAGAATTATCGGAACGGCACGTATGAAAAGCCCTTCTGCAAAAGCCATGCTGCATGGGCCATTTCGCCACCTCTGCTGCCACCGTTGTTAGCCCTGCAAAAACGCTATGACTGCCCTTCAGGTTTCCGCCCGCGAATTGGTTCAGGCTGCTTACGAAAACCGCTACACCTGGGACAAGAATTTTCCCGGATACACGACAGATGTGACGCTAAAGCTAGGCGATCAAACCTTTACAGGGACGGCCAAAGTGAACCCTGATCTGTCGGCAGAAGTTTTTGACATTGAAGATGAGACCGCTCATAAGGTCGTAAAAAATCAGCTTTGGGAAGTGGCCATTCACCGCGTGAGTCGCCCCTTTGAAAAGAGCCATGGCGAAAACACGTTCAAGATAGATGGCACTGATGAACAGGGCGCTGTCAAAATCGCCGTGGGTGGCAAGGCCGAGGGCGACGCATACAAGGTTAAAGACAACGAATTTGTGATGGTGCACCGCCATATTCATGGCGTCGTGGTCACGATCAATACCTTTAGCTCCTATGACACAGGTAGCGGCTATCTCTCTCACACCTACGATTCGGTGTACCACGATCCTAAAACTGGTGAGCTAAAGCAGGGCCGTAGCGAATTTACAGATGACTACACCGAAGTGGGTGGCTACACCATTTTGGCGAAGCGCACGGTTACCTCTGCAGATAGCGCCGATATGGAAATTACGTTTTCTAACAGTCAGCTACTCGACTAGGGCATGCCCCCATCAGGTATGACCCCAGAGATGCCCTCAAACATGACCTCGCTCACTGGCCCAGACGCGAAGCCAAACGTGACAAGTAAGACGAAGAGACGCGATCGCGCTTGGCCGCTGTGGCCAGTGGTGCCCATCTATCCCTATGGGCGACGGCTCACCATGCGCCGGGAAATTATTCCTGGCAAGCTGTGGACCTTTGACCAGATCCAGGGGATTTTTTATGTGGTGGTGCCCATCCGCATGACGGTGATTAAGCTTGCCGGGGGAGGGTTGTTTGTCTTTTCTCCGGTGGCCCCAACGGGCGAATGTGTCAGGCTCGTGCAGGAGCTAGAAGCTGAGCATGGCCCGGTCAAATATGTGATTTTGCCGACGGTAACCGGGGTAGAGCACAAGTATTTTGCAGGGCCGTTTGCGCAGAGGTTTCGGCAGGCGCAGGTGTATGTGGCCCCAAACCAGTGGAGCTTTCCGCTGGATTTGCCCATGAGCTGGCTGGGGTTTCCGGCAAAGCGTACGCAGGTGCTGCCTGCCGACCCGCGCCAAGCCCCTTTTTATAACGAGTTTGACTACGCCATTGTGGGGCCAATCGACCTGAGCGTGAAGCCTTACACGGAGGTGGCTTTCTGCCATAGAGAAACGCGATCGCTGCTGGCAGTCGACACCATTCTCTCTATCCCGATAGAGCCCCCCGAAGTCGTTGCCCGAGATCCGTTTCCGCTCATGTTTCACGCGCGGGACAGCGCCACAGATCCGCTAGTCGACACACCCGAAAATAGGCGAAAGGGCTGGGCTCGCATCGCCCTATTTTCCTTTTACTTTCAGCCGGACTGTTTGGATGTGCCACCGACGCGAGCCGTGCTCAAAGATGCGCGCAAAGCGCCTAACCGCTCCGCTAAAAATTACTTTGGCCTCTACCCTTTTCAGTGGCAGGCCAACTGGTATGACGCTTTTGAAAAGCTGCGGCAGGATGGGCGGCTGATGGTGGCGCCCATTTTGCAGACGCTGATTTTTAATCGGGGGCCAGAGGCCGTGTTGACCTGGGCAGATATCATTGCTGGATGGACGTTTGATCAGGTGCTGCCCTGCCATTTCAGCGCGCCGATCAAGGCAAGTCCTGCAGAGTTTCGCCGAGCTTTCAACTTTTTAGAAAAGCCGAACCCCAACAGCTGGTCTGGGTTTGACCACGACGTACCGATGGCCGACCTAGAAACCCTAGGACAGATCGACCGTCGGCTACAGGGCAATGTCATTCCGCCACCGAGAAACGAACGGCAGCGGTAAGCGGCTCGCTGTTTTAGTAGTTGTCAGATAGGGCAGGCAAGTCGGCTTTTTTGAGCACGATAGCCTCTACAGGGATGACGCCTGCTTCATCACTACCTAGGCAATCGGCAGCGGCTTTTGACAGGTCCAAGATGCGATCGCCCACATAGGGCCCCCGGTCGTTTACCCGCAGAACCACCGTTTTGCCATTATCGAGATTGCGTACCTTGAGCTGAGTGCCAAAGGGAAGCGACTTGTGGGCCACGGTGAGGTCGTTTTGATCGTAGGTTTCACCATTGGCGGTGGCGCGGCCATGGAAGTATGGGCCATACCAAGAGGCTTCTCCCGTCATTGAAATTTTGGAAGGCTGCAGATTTTGCAAACTCATGAGCGCGTCGCCCACCTTGAGGGGTTCTGCCGCCAGCGCAGACCGCAAATTATTCGCCCAGGCTACGGCAGCCCATTCTTTTGAATAGCCCAAGTCTTCAGCCATGGCATCGTTGACGGCAAATAGCGACTGGCTTGGCGTACCCACCATCAGATCGTCTGCTGCGCCGAGGGCGACGTCTCGGTTGGGGTAGGCAGATAGCTGAGTAGGGTCGAAAGAAGCCTGTCGAATGAGTCGTTTGAGCTGTTGGGCAAGGCGGAATGCCTGCTGCTCATCGGCGACGTAGCCGAGCGATCGCTCACCCAAGCTAATTTTGTACAAGGGCTTTGACTGGAGCGATCGTTCGGCATCCTGCAAGCACTGTGTAGAAAAAGCCGACGCCCACAGGCCATTTTCTACCTGGGCGACTGTATCAGTTGCATTCACCAGCCTGACCTGAATGTCTGCTGCGATCGCCTGACTTTTCCACTGGTCTTGCTGTATCCACTGAATCGGGACCGTAGCGCTGTACGCAGCCTTGTAGAGAGAGCGACCGATCAACCGCCCAGCACTCACAGACTGCCAGGCCTGACCCAAAAAATTAAAGGACCGACCGAACTGGGACGACATCAAAAACTCAGACGGTGCAAACTGACGATTCGGCCCTGGCTTTAGGCCTGAGATGCTAGCCATCAGCGCAGGAGGAAACGGCTTGAAAGACGTGCCCAGCGTATAAACAGAAGCGTAATCGGTGGTGTCGGAGGGTAAAAACGAGATTTGGATAGGGTCGGTCTCGCCGGGGGAGGGGCTGAAGCCAGGCGGCAAGTCAGCTGCGCTAGAAACGGAGGTAGGACGAATGTCCTGGGAAGGAGGCAAGGCCGGTGCTAAATCCATTTATTGTGAATGAACAACAACAAGCCCAGAGGGGTCGCTTGCGCGCTAGGTGCCAAAAAAATCAAAAGAGTGCAGCCTAAGACTGTCAGCAACGCCAAAGCGATGCCGCCAACAGCCATACCCATGAGCCATTGCGAACGTGTCAGCACTGTTAGAACCTTGATAGGCATTTACCAGAAGCTTTCACATTCACACTGAGCCGAAAGTAAACCTGCCAAGAAGTGAGGATTAATTTCGAATCTCTGTATCAATCCTCACAATTATAGAGGCTTAACCTGCTTTTAAGAATTTATGCACTGCCTGATTAGGCGGTGCGTCTACAACAGTGAGGAATCTGCCAGCGATCGCAAAATGAATGAAAGGCTGAACAGTGGCGGCTTCGCTCGATACCTTTCTTCATACTTTTCCGGCGAAACGCAGCCGCATTAAAATTACTGATAATGTTTATTGACTCATTCCACTTCGTGAAAGTCAGCAAAATCGATGTAGCGCATCGAGACATTGTCGTCCTCACCTGTAAGCTGTCCGTCGCCCGCCTCGACGGTGTGAATGATGTCTTTGAACTGGCGATTCCAGAGCATATCGGCAACGTAATAGCTGTGCCGAGTATGGACAGCTTGAGCAACGGTTTGATCGATGCCGCTGAGCGACACGAGGAGCCCCGCATTCGCCCGAATCAGATCTGCTTCCGAAAGGCCATAGAGTGGGCTATTTGTATCGATTGGGTGGAGCGCTGTCCAGGTGAGGAAAAAGTTGGGATTGCGATCGCGCAGTAGCGACAGTTCATAAAACCGGCGCATCATTGTACCTTCACTCACTTCATCGAGGGTGAGGTACACCCGCATCTGCGCTTCTACGATTTGGTTTTGGCGTTCGTTGGCCGCTCGAAACATCAGCGTTGGCGTACCCTTAAAGGGGGTGATAACGGCCACCTTACTAAAGAGCACCCGCGCACTGGGCCGTGAGAACCGCGCGTAGGCCAGCCCAGTCAACACGGCAATGCCCATCAGTGAAATGACGGCTTCTAGCGTGACCAAGACATGGGCGTAGGTATTGCCCGGCGACATCACACCGTAGCCGATAGAGGCAGAGGTTTGAACGCTAAAAAAGAAGGCATCGAGAAACGAGCCCGGCTCAGCATTTATGATGGTGCCTTCACCGCCCAGCAAATACAGCGCAGCCGCGATCGCATTGGCCAACACATACATCCCTACCGTAATCGCCAAAAATCCCTGCCATGGAATTGTTAACAGCAGGTAGTAGGGGTCGCGCCAGTAGGAATACCACGCCCCCAGCCCCAACACGTGAAATCGGCCATTCTCAATGCGCATCCGCACCCGGGGCACAGAGCGCGGATGCTTTCGAGTATCAGGCGTTTGGTCGGCTGGCATTTGGGCTAGTTGATATCTGATCGAGTATTTGAAAATAACGGGAGTCGGCTCGCACAGTGCCGGCACTTGCTCGCAGCGCGCCACAATGCAGAGGCCATGATATCAACCCCTGCTGCCTATGAAATCACTTGCCAGCATCGCCCAAACCCTGGAAGCCCACGTGCGATCTTTAGGCGGACCCCGCGACCCTTACTTGAGAGCAGGTACTCACAAGCTCGCGCAGCACTACATCAGCAGCACCTTTGGCAGGCTGGGTGAGGTCACTGCTCAGCACTTTTCTGTGAAAGCTCGCGAGCATACCAACTGGCAGCTGACGCTCCCCGGCACCGCACCCCAGCTCGCCCCCATTCTGATCGGCGCTCACTACGATACGGTGCCGGGCTCTCCTGGCGCCGACGACAACGCCAGCGGTGTAGCCGCCCTGCTGACCTTGGCTGAGCTACTGCGCGAACAGGCACAGCGCGGGCAGGGGACGAAACGGACGCTCTATTTTGTGGCTTTTGACTTAGAAGAGTATGGGCTGGTGGGCAGCACGACCTGGGCAAAGCATTGGCGAGAGCAGGCTAAGCCGCTGCACCTGATGCTGTCGCTAGAGATGCTGGGCTACTTTTGCGATGAAGCGCGATCGCAACACTACCCGGTAGAGCTGCTCAGCAAGCTATATCCAGATACTGGCAACTTCATCGCCCTGATTGGCAATGTGGCCACCCTGTTCAAAATGAGAGCCATCAAGCGCCAGCTGGTCGCGGTCGGCGCGCCCTGCGAGTGGCTGCCCGTGGTAAACCGAGGCAAGCAGATTCCGGCAACCCGCCGTAGCGACCACGCCCCCTTTTGGGATGAGGGCTACCCCGCCATCATGGTGACCGACACCGCTAACCTAAGAAATCCTCACTACCACACTGCATCTGACCGCCCGGAAACGCTGAACTTCGACATGATGGCGAAAATCACCCAGGGATTGGCCCTCACGCTGCGCGAATTATAATTGTGGAAAGGTTCTGGAAATCGTTATGAAGCGCCACATCACGCCCATCTTTTTATTGAGTGCCGTGGGGCTCCTTGCGGCAACCTTCGTGGCACCGTCCTTTAAATCGAAAATTGAGCCCAAGCTGATATCGCTGGTAGAAAGTTCTACCCTGGCCCATGCCGAAATCGTTCGCTCGGTTAAGCAGGCCACCGTTCCAGAGATTGAGCTATCGGATGCGGTGAGCACGCACTTTGCCGTGGTGGCAGGCGGCGGCGCACCCAGCTACAACGAAATCGCTCTCGAAAAAAACGTTCGCTACTTCCAGCGATCGCTCACCCAAGCAGGCTTTAGCCCGACCCTAGCCAGCCTCTTTTTTGCCAACGGCAACGACGGACAAGAAACCGTCAGATACCTCGACGAGCGCAATCAGCAGCAGTTCAAAGCACCCGACATTAACGAGCTAGATGGTCCGGCCACCTACGCCAACACCTACGGCTGGTTCAAAGCCGTCGCCCAAGCCGAAAAACCCTGTCCTTCGTTCTTTTACTTCACCGGACACGGCGCGTACAACCCTGAAGACGAAGACAACAACTCGCTCATCCTCTGGGAGGAAGCTCTTGTCTCCGTCAAGGAAATGGCTAACTGGCTCGACCCGCTACCTGCTAATCAGCCTTTTGTGACCATGATGGCGCAGTGCTATTCTGGCTCGTTTGCCAATCTGATCTATGAAAACGGCGACCCCGAGCAACCGGTCGCCCTGCAGACCCGCTGCGGCTTTTTTGCCACCGTAGCTTCTAGACCTTCAGTAGGCTGCACGCCAGCCGTCAACGAGGCAGATTATAAGGACTACAGCTCTAGCTTCTTTGCTGGGCTGACGGGGCGCGATCGCATTGGCAACCCTGTCAGCTCAGCCGACTACAACGAAGACGGCAAGATTTCTTACGCTGAAGCCCATGCCTTCGCCAAGGTAGATGAAGAAACGACAGACTGGCCTATCTCTACGGTAGAGGCCTGGCTGCAGCGGCAGGTAGACGAAGCAGACATCGCCGATATCTTGGCACTGCCGATAGATGAATTGAGGGCGATCGCTCGCCCAGAGCAGCAGTACGTTATCCGCTCACTCGCCGAACTGCTCGATGTCGACACGAGGCAGTCGTATGTTGCCAACCAAAACCAGAAGGATTTTCCAGCGGCAGACACCGTTGAAGAGGCCTACCATATGCGGCTGCAAATGGAGCTGGCAAACGTCGGCATTGAGCGCACGATTCGCAATAGCCAGAATCCCGAGCAGATTGCCATCCTAGAAAAAATTCAAACCTGCGAAGCAGGCAGCTGGTAACCTGTCAGCCTAGCGCTACAGCGTTTCTAAAAAAGCGAGTAAGTCTGCCATGTCCTTTTCATTGGGCTGAAACTGAGGCATCGGTGGCGTCTTCCCGCTGATGACCTGGTCAATCAGCGCCACCCGAGACTTTCGCTCAGACACATTCTGCAGACTCGGGCCGACTTCTCCAGAAGCTTCTAACCCGTGGCAGGTAGCACAGTTTAGCTGAAAAATATCTTTGCCCCGCACCGCATCCCCCTCCAGCTGGAGCACGCTTTGCACATACGGGTCATCTGGATGAAAAGTGTAGAGTCCCCAGAGAGACAGACACAACAGCAGCACAAGTGCTAGCACCGTAACCACTGCTCGCTGCAGCGAACGGCTTACCCCCATTTCGCCAGCATCACTCGCAAGCGCCTGAACGGATGCAGTCTGTTTTTCAACCCTTTCTGCCATTGAGACCCAATACCTTAAAACCAGCCCTTCGAAAAAGCCCTGTAAAAATTCAGCACACTCAAGCAAACGCTTATATAGCGCAGCCTGAATGAAGCTACACATATCTTAAAATTTTTGCAGAGAATTAAACAAGTGCTGAACGCCCCGAACCGCTCGATTTTCCCTGCATTAAACATTAAGAATTCAGCGATTTAGGTATCGCAGCATCATGACAGCAAACGACTTTAAGTAAATTTGAGTGTACTTTTGCCCGTCAGATCTCAATTCACATTAAGATTAGCTAAGCGAAAATTAGCTCATTAGTTAGCCCAACCCTCTGAACGGTCAACCGTACTGAGTCGGCCCAACAAGTCAGCCCAACATAAGAAGGAGAATCACAGTGGTAGAGCCTTTACTCTCTGGCATCGTTTTAGGTCTTATTCCCGTTACGCTTATCGGCCTATTTGTTGCCGCTTACATGCAGTATCGTCGGGGCAATCAGCTAGGCGGTTAAGCCTGTCACCCACAAAGGGTCTGACACATTCCTCTATCTCTGACACATTCCTCTATCAAAGCCCTGCTGCTCCTTTGTGGTGTTCAGCAGGGCTTTTGGTATTTATGGCAATTTGCGTTGTAAGACAAGCAGTGTA
>JBCBFY010000050.1:0-33078 GCA_038527325.1 Cyanobacteria bacterium J06614_10 | reverse complement strand
GCGTCTTGTCGCCCTCATCCCCTAACCCCTTGCTCCCGAAGGGAGAAGGGGGACCGGATTCAAAGTCCTTCTCCCCTTGGGAGAAGGATTTAGGATGAGGGCCAGTGCAAGGAATAGCAAGCCTTTCCAGCCTTTAGCTTAGAGATGTGTATACACGGGAGCCCTCAGGGAGAGGGAGCTCAAAGTCCTTCTCCCTCAGGGAGAAGGATTTAGGATGTAGAGCTTTGCTCTTCTCGCAGAGTGGGCCTTCAATAAAGCTTGAACTTGCGCAGATTATTTAATTCTTGGCCTTTACTACATTGCCATTAGGACGACCCAAGCTGCCAAGCTAGCCGCCGCGATTGCGATCGCAGTTTGCCACTGGTGCTGCTGCGCATCGGGGGCAGGCAGTTTGGCAGCGATAACGACAGCTTTAGCTTGAGCCGAACGATGGTGGATGTTTCGCATCTGTTTTGTATCCTTGGCGTTAATCCCAGGTAGAAGGTTGCCTGTAGGCAGCGGCTTCGCTGGGTTATGTACTCGTTATATTAATCGTATATAAATAAATGTAAACTTTCCATGGCTCCATTGGCTGAGCTTTGAGTAACCGTGCCTATGGGACTGCTCCGGTAAGCGCTTGAGAGATTATTAAATAAATCCATAGGTTTGAAGATGCAGTGAGGATGGACTGGGCTCAGTGTGGCTTGGATTTGCCTTTGACTTAAGCTGCTCAATGTGTCGAAAATTGGGCGGTTACCGTGCTTTTTCTAGGCTTTTGGTGGAATTAGCGGCCATTTCTATAGATGTGGGCATGCTGGCAAGAAGGTGTCGGGTGAGCTGTGCACAGCGACCCATGCCAACGGGTCTATATCTATCGTTCTGAGAGTTCCTGTAGATATGTTGCTGCGTGAAAATCCTTACTTTGCCATCCTGTGCCTGACCACAGTGATTTCTGGTTGTGTGGCGTTGATGGCTTGGGTGCGCCGGGCAGAAGCGCCCGCGACTAGGCCGTTTACCTGGCTGATGATTGCGATCGCAGCCTATGCAGGCGTCGGGGCCATGGGCGCGGCCTCAGTGACGGCCACCAGTACGATCTTTTGGGCGCAGCTAGAAGCCGTTCTCTCCAGCGCGGTCACGGCGTTGTTCTTTACCTTTACGCTGCACTTTACCCATCGCCGTCAGTGGCTGACACCGCAGCGCCGCAGCCTAGTGTGGGTGATGCCCATTTTCAATATGGCGCTGGTGCTCTCCAATCCTTGGCATCAATGGGTCTGGAGCGAAATCTCTCCCATTCAAGACAGCCACCTGCTGGTATTTCACAATGGTCCGGCCTATCTGTGGCTGGCCGCTTGGTTTTATGTCTATGTGATCACGGGCTCACTGCTGGTAGGCCGGGCGGCGATCAATGTCGATAGAATTTACCGTCAGCAGGCCCTCACCGTCATTGTCAGCGCTCTGCCGCCCCTGGTGGTCGGCACTTTGTATGTTTTTGAATGGGTGCCACCGGGGATTAGCCTGCTGCCCATGAGCTTTTTGTTCACGGGCATTGTGTACTTTACAAGTCTCTTTCGCTTTCGGCTGTTTGATCTGTTGCCGATTGCCCGCGATACGCTGGTCGAGCGAATGACCGACAGCGTGATAGTCGTAGACAACAAAAACCGCGTGATCGATATGAATCCGGCGGCCTGGCACTTTACGCACCGGGCCAACCGTACCGATTCGGGTGACCTCACCAGCGCCTACCCCAAGAAGAACAGTCTCCTTGGTCAGCCCATCGGAAGCGTGCTCGGAAATTGGCCCACCCTCGTGCGCCACTGCATCGGCAAAGAAAATACAGAAGTGCTCATCACGATGTGTCAGCAGCCACCTCTACACATCAACCTGACGCGAACCCTACTGTTTGACCACAACCGCAGGGTAACCGGCAGACTGTTGGTCTTCAGAGATGTGACCGAGATGTACGAGACCCAAATCGCCCTCAAGCAAACTAACGAGATTCAGCAACAGACTCAGCAAGAGCTGCAAAGAACAAACGATCTGCTAGATCGTCGTCTGCGCAAAATCGAAGATCTTCAGGGACAGCTGCAGGAACAGGCCATTCGCGATGGCCTTACCAATCTGTTCAATCGTCGCTACTTCGAAGAAGCCCTCTCAGCAGAATTTACAAAAGCCAAAAGAGCCAACACACCCTTGGCCATCATCTTGATTGATCTCGACAACTTTAAGCGGGTGAATGACACCTATGGCCATCAGGCCGGAGACTGCGCGCTAAAAGTATTTGCCGAGGTAATTCAGCACCACGTGCGCACTAGCGATATTGCCTGTCGCTATGGCGGCGAAGAGTTTATCTTAGCGATGCCGGGCATGACCATGGCGGAGGCCTATCACCGGGCCGAAGCCCTCCGCCGCGCGATCAAGAAGACTTCCATTCAGTACAAGGAGCACGAGATTCGGGCGACGATATCGGGTGGGGTGGGCGCTTTCCCAGAGTGGGGCGGTAGCCAAGACGGACTGATTACCCTGGTCGATAGGGCGCTGTATGCGGCTAAAGAGGCGGGACGCGATCGCATTCACAAAATTCAGCTAGACAATCTCCCAGCAGATGCTCCACGGCCTGAGTCATCTATTCAACTTGTCGCTGACCAGCCTACGGCAAGAGAAACGCGCTAGCCACATCAGTATGCATCGCACCGGTTATGTTCATCTAGAGTTGAGCAACGTAGGATTGCGCTCTGTGAACAAGTTCAAAGGTTTGCTGAGCACTTCTATAGATATTGACTCGCTTAGATACTGTGTAGCGTAGCTAGGCGTATCGGTAGTCGTTGGGCGCATTCTGCCAGTAGAGCAGGTTGCGCTGTTTGCTTGACGACTTCTCCTCTTGTGTTTGGAGCTGTGCGCCTGCTGGAGCATGCACTGCACTGCCCATTGACCAGACCAGCAGCCAGACCAACAGCCAGACCAATAGCCAATCCATAGTCAGCCCAATAGCAAAAGAGGATATCGCTTATGCCTGTGACGCCGACCTATCCCGGGGTATATATCGAAGAGCTTCCCAGTGGCGTTCGCACGATTACGGGCGTGGCTACCTCAATTACGGCTTTTTTGGGGAGGGCGCTGAGAGGGCCGGTCAATGAACCGGTGAGAATTCAGTCTTTTGGGGATTTTGAGCGGATATTTGGTGGGCTCTGGGTCGAGAGCACCATGAGCTACGCGGTTCAGCAGTTCTTTGCGAACGGTGGCGGCGATGCCCTGATCGTGCGGCTTGTAAACGTGGTGGCCGTGCCCGCTAATGAAGGCGAAGGCACCCCTGCAATCACCAATGGAAAGGCGACACTGTCGCTGGCTGGTGGCAGTGGTGCGCTGCTATTAGAAGCGGCCAGTGAGGGGGCTTGGGGCAATGGGCTGCGAGCGACCGTCGACTACGACACTAAAGATGCGACCAATACCAACCTGTTCAACCTGACGGTGGAATATGTGGTAGACGGGACTGTTGAAGCATCGGAAGTTTTTCGAAACCTAGAAGTGACGCCAACTGCGCAGCGATTTGTGACAGATGTGCTGAGCGCGGAATCTCAGCTTGTGCGAGTGGCCACCCCACTGCCGACCGCGCGCCCAACCAGTTCACCTGTGAACGCAGGCCCTCCGCCGACCGTGACCCCGACGACGGCTGCGGCAACGGGCAGTGATGGCATCGCCCTTACAGATAGTCAGGTTACCGGTAGCGAATCGAGTAAAACCGGTATCTACGCCCTCGAAAAGGCCGATCTGTTTAATCTGATGTGCTTGCCGCCACTGACGAGAGAGACCGATATTCTCCCTGACACTTGGGGGGCAGCGCTGACCTACTGCGAACGCCGCCGTGCCCTGTTGATTGTGGATGCGCCAAGCGCTTGGGGAAGCGTTGGCAATGTGACGGCCAATACGGGCCTTGCTGCACTCACTGCATCTTGGCAAGCGAGAAAGAATGCGGCGATCTTTTTCCCACGGGTGAAGATTGCCGACCCGGCAAAGGAGAATCGGCTGGCTAACTTTGCGCCTTGCGGTGTGGTGGCTGGCGTGATGGCTCGAACAGATGTGCAGCGAGGCGTTTGGAAAGCCCCGGCTGGAATCGATGCTGCGATGTCTGGGGTGCAGGCGCTCACCGTGAAGCTAACGGACGGTGAGAATGGCCAGCTCAACCCGCTGGGCGTGAACTGTCTGCGCAACTTTCCGGTTTATGGAAATGTGGTGTGGGGGTCGAGAACGGCTGCTGGAGACGATCGGTTTGCCTCGGAATGGAAGTATGTGCCGGTACGGCGGCTCGCACTCTTTTTAGAAGAGAGTCTTTATCGGGGGACGCAGTGGGTTGTTTTTGAGCCCAATGATGAGCCGCTGTGGGCACAGATCCGGCTGAACATTGGTGCGTTTATGCAGAATTTGTTTCGGCAGGGTGCCTTTCAGGGAGCGACGCCCAAAGAGGCTTATTTTGTAAAGTGCGATCGCGAAACGACAACTCAAAACGACATTAACTTAGGCATTGTCAACATTGTGGTGGGCTATGCGCCCCTAAGGCCCGCTGAATTCGTGATTTTGAAATTCCAACAGATTGCAGGACAGGTAGAGACATAAAGATCAGCTGCTTGACCTGCCGAGGCAGGCCAGAGCGTTTGAGTATTGATGCGGCTTAGGATTGAGAATTAGATGGATTGGCTTGTTTTCTAGTGGATGAGCCCTCATCCCCAGCCCTTCTCCCAGGGGGAGAAGGGGGCCGGATCTAGCTCCCTCTCCCCTCGGGAGAGGGCTGGGGAGAGGGCCTCAGCGTTTGAAAGTGCGCATGACATTCAATTCATGATCCTCAGCTGAAGAAAATTACCGTTTAGAGAGACAGGAAAAAGCACTATGGAATTTAGCGTAAACGCCGGGCGACTAGATCCCTACAAGAACTTCAAGTTTCGGGTGAGGTGGGATGGTCGCTACGTGGCAGGCATCAGCAAAGTTGGCATGCTGAAGCGCACAACAGAAGTGATCGAACATCGGGAAGGCGGCTATTCGAGCAGTGTCTTAAAGTCGCCCGGACAAACCAAGTACGAACCCATTGCCCTAGAGCGCGGCGTCACCCACGACAAAGCCTTTGAGCAGTGGGCAAACAAAGTTTGGAACTATGGGTCTGGGCTGGGCGCGGAGGTTTCTTTAAAGGACTTTCGGAAGGACATTATTTTGGAGCTGATGAACGAGGCTGGTCAGGTCGCGATCGCTTACAAGATATATCGCTGCTGGGTCTCAGAATTTCAGGCGCTGCCAGAGCTAGATGCCAACGCCAATGCCGTGGCGATTCAGATGCTGACGCTGCAAAATGAGGGCTGGGAGCGAGATGAGGAGGTGACAGAACCTTCAGAACCATCCTTTGTTGATCCGGCGTAGCGGACGGTTGGGGAGCCTTGAATAGTTGTCTTTTGTTCGTTTCGGGTGGTATGTATTTGGCTGCTGTGCAGATGTGGGCGGGAGAGATTGGTTGAGTTGCAGGGGGTGCGGACCCACCCCGTCGCTGCGCGCCACCCCTCCAGAGGGGATCTACTCTCGTCGGGGGTGCTGAGGGTGATCCAGTTCAGCACTAACTCGGCTCATAGCCAAGAAAGAATCCCCTCTGGAGGGGTGGCCGGAGCGCAGCGGAGGTCGGGGTGGGTCCGCAAGCTGATATTTACAGGCTGAACCCCAGCAGAAGAGGGCACCGTCAAGATTGCAATGAACCGGTAAGGAGGGGAGGATGTCTGTTCATATGTTGACTGAGCGCAGGTCACCGGTGTTGAGTGCTCGCGAGCTGTTGCACCTGTGGGAGTGGGGGCAGGGGCAGCTGCCGGTGCAGCAAGCGCTGATGATTCTGTCGGCGGTGTATCCGGAGGTGCCTTTGGCGCAGCTGAGTGAGCTGTCTATTGGGCGACGAGATGCTCACCTTTTGGCTGTGCGATCGCATACGTTTGGTGAGCAGATGCAGGCCACCACCTATTGCCCGCAATGTGCAGAAGCACTGGAATATTCGCTCAACGTGCGAGACCTTACAGATCTGCCCCCAAATCTGCTGGCAAAAGACTTACCAGCAGTGGCCTCTGATTCGCCAGCTCTCTACAGATGGCAGGAAGGAGAGTATGCGGTGAGCTTTCGCCTGCCAAACAGTGCCGACGTGCTAGCCGTGATTCAATCGGAACCGGAAAGGGCTCAGAAAGCGCTCTTTCAGCGCTGTTGCGTTTCGGCTAGTTATCAGGAGCAGGCGATCGCACCCGAAACTTTGCCAGATACGCTGTCAGACGATCAGCTTCAATCGCTCAGCGACCACATGGCCAGGCAAGACCCTCAGGCAGAAATTCGCTTGAATTTGCGCTGTCAATCTTGCGGGCATCAGTGGTCTGTACTGTTCGATATCACAGCTTTCCTTTGGAAAGAGATTGTCACTGCCGCCCACAGGCTGCTGCAAGAAATTCATTTGCTCGCGGCGGTGTATAGCTGGCGAGAAGCAGACATCCTCGACATGAGTACTCAACGCCGCCAAGCCTACATTTCACAAATCAGCGAGCAGATGGGTCACTCATTTGGGCAGCCGTCAACGGCTAGGGCCCTGTCCTTACCCCAGGGAGGCCGCTAAACCCCATGACGCGCTTTTTTCAACAGCTCATCGCCCGACAGCGAGGGCAGGCTGACACGGTTCAACCCAGAATCCCTTCGCGCTTCGAGTCGGCGGTGCCCGCTGCGGTGCCTACCGCAGTCAGTTCGCACCAAGGGCTACTTTTGGATGGTCATCGCGACCCTAGTGCCAACCTTCCATCAGTCTCACAATCGCCCAACCTAGCGCCTGCGAGTCCTCCACCGACTCCTTCTGTTCAGCCCGCTGAGCCGCCTGCGAATTCATCGGAACCAGTACAAAACACTTCGCAGCCATCCCCAATCTTTACGCCGGTTCCTGAACCCTTTTTCGTAGAAACCTCGCCTACTGCGGAGACTTTGCCTGCCTACCCCACCCCACCTACCCAAGCCTCTCTCGATGCCCGCCTAGAGAGTATTGCTCGCTGGGTGAACCACGCTGCTCCAGCCTTTTCTGAACCTTCCTTTACTCCGCAAGTGACTGCCTCAGAAGAGACAATCCCAACTGTCTCTGATGCTGGAGAAGAAAGAACAATACAGCGAAACAAAGCGCCTACAGTCTCTTCTAATTCTCTCTTTCCCCTGATTTCACAACCTTCTCCTGCGCTTGCCTCTGATTCATCATCATCCCCAAACATTCCTGTCCGTGCTTCAGTGCCCGCACCGCAGATGCCGCATCAGCCGCTAGCCCCGATTGCGCCTGTGCTTTCGCCTCCACCCCCAACCATTCAAGTCTCTATTGGCCGCATAGAAATTCGGGCGACGGTACCAGCTAGGCCAAAGCCGTCACCCCGTCCTGCGCCTACGGTGCGTAGGCCAGCGGTGTCTTTAGAGCACTATTTACAGCAGCGTAGTCGGGGGTAGTCAATAGCGCATCATGTCAAATGCACTGGCGATCGCAGCAACCTCTGCCGTTCTAAAGGACGTTTTAGAAAATGGAATGGTCGACGCTCAGCTGAGTAACGACTTTAACGTTCGGGTAGGCCCGCCCGTCTCAATGGCCAATGGATCTTCTACACAGCAAGACCAAATTACGCTATTTCTCTACCAAGTCACGCCTAACATTGGCTGGCGCAATGAATGCCTTCCTCGCTACAACCGTCAGGGCGATCGCGTCAACAATCCACCGCTAGCGCTCAACCTGCACTATTTGCTAACCACCTACAGCGGCAGTGAGTTTGGCTCAGAAGTGCTGCTAGGGCACGCCATGCAGATCCTGCACGAAAATACTTTTTTGAGTCAGGCGGCGATTCGCCGGGCGCTGAGTAGCGGCACTGATGCGAGCGTTCAGGCTTTGGCGGCGGCGGGGCTCGCGGAGCAAGTAGAGCGAGTGAAGATCACACCGGAGAATTTAGACCCTGAGGCGATGTCGCGGCTGTGGTCTTCTTTGCAGGCGAATTTTAGAACCAGTACGGCGTATCAAGTCTCGGTGGTGCTGATAGAGAGAGAGGAGTCTACTAAGGTGGCACCGCCTGTGTTGAATCGAAGGGTCTTTGCATTGCCAGTGCGATCGCCGGTGATCTCTCAGGTAGATCCGCAGCTGATTACCGCCGGTGGCACGCTGACGGTGAAGGGGCAGGGGTTGAAAGGGTCACCGACTCAGGTGGCGTTTGGCAACGAGGCCGTTTCACCGCTGACGCTTTCACCCGGTACGGGCCAACAGAGCGATCAACAGATTTCGGTGACTCTCCCTGCTGGACTGCAGGCTGGTGTCAACACTGTTCAGGTGCTGCATCCTTTTGATTTAGAAACGCCGGTAGAGCCCCATCGGGGCGTGGGCTCTAATGTGGTCGCCTTTATGCTGCGGCCCGACATTGTAAAAACTGCTGCTGGACCTCCCGCCACCTACGACATGGCCTTTTTGGCAGATGAGGCTGCTTTCAATGGGGCCTTTTCTGCAGATGAGCGATCGCGCTTTACGCAAACAATTACGTTTCCAGCGGTTCGGCTGCGGCTAGCTCCCGTAGTCTCTGGTAGTCAAACGCTCACGCTCCTTCTCAACGAAATTCCCGCACCGACCGACCGATCCGCCCGCGCCTACAGCTACACGCAGCCCGCCTTTCTCCTTGCACCGGCAGATATTCCACCGACCGGTACCGCTGCGGATGTGTTGCCTGCCGATCAGCGCAGCGAGGTGATTGTCTTTTCGGTGCCGGGTGCGATCGCGGGTGACTATCTTGTGCGAATTCGGGTGGATGGGGCAGATAGTCCGCTGGAGCGTGCGCCCATCAGCACGCCGAGCGATCCGGTGGCACCGTTCATCGGTCCTGTGCTGGAGATAGAGCCATGAGCACAAACCGCAGCTGGACCCATGCGAATCAGTCGTATCTGTACGCCTGGATAAAGGCTTTGCGGTCCAGGCTAGAGAGCTTGTATGAAGTGAGCCGTACGGCACAAGGCGCGGCGGTAGGAACAGATTTGTCGGATAGCGTCGTCTCTGACGCAACAGAATGGACAGAACCTGAATGGCAAGAGGCGGCGCGTCCCCCAGCACTGCTTACCCTGTGCCAGCTGCTCCGGCTATCTGCCTTCGAGCGGGGCATTTTGATGCTGTGTGTCGCACCAGCGCTCGACCCTACAATGGCGCAGGTATATGCTGCGGTCCAGGGCAATCCGCCCCGACCCTTTGCCACCTTTAACCTAGCGCTGCGGTGCTTCCCGCACCCCCAATGGAACCCACAGTGGAATGAGCTGACCCCCTCGGCTCCTCTGCGCTACTGGCAGCTGATAACGCCCGTGGGCGAAGGTCCGCTGACCACCCAAGCCCTGGAACTAGACGAGCGCATTTTGCACTATCTGATGGGAGTGACCTATCTCGATCCGCAGTTGGAGAGCTGCGTGTTTTGGTCGTCTGCGCCGACGGTGCTGACGCCGTCTCAGCAGGCACTGGCTGAGCAAATCGTTTCAGTATGGACACGGCAAGAGTCGGGCGCGCCCTTGGTAAATCTCTATGGGGGGACCTCGGCGAGTAGAGCTGCGATCGCTAGAGCTGCAGGCCAATACAAAGGCGCTAGACCCTACCGCTTACAGGTTTTGAATCTGCCTAGGGAGACTGAGCTACGCAATCGGTTTCAGCGGCGCTGGGAGCGAGAAGCTGCCCTGGGCAATCACACACTGTTTGTGGATGTAGATGAGCTGAGCCTTCAGGAGAAGCCTGCTTTTTTAGAGACATTTATTCAGCGGCAGGGAGGACGGCTGCTGGTGAGTAGCCAGGAACCGATCCGGCTAGCTCAGCGGTCGGTGTTGCCGCTAGAGGTGACTCGCGCCACCGCTGAAGAATTGCAGCAGCTGTGGCGACAAGTCATCGGAGAAGACAGTCTGCAACAGATCGACGGTCCCTTTTCAGCAGTGGTTGGCCCGCTGATTAGCCAGTTTAATCTTGACCCGAGTGGGATTGTGCAGGCGGCAGAAAAGGTGAGGCAGGCAGGACATGGAGCGGCGCCGTTGAATGAAAAGGCGGATGCACAGTTGTTGCGATCGCGCCTTTGGGCGGCCTGTCGTGAGCAGGCGCGGCTGAGGCTAGATGATTTGGCGCAGCGATTGGAGCCGGTGGCGACGTGGGATGATTTGGTGTTGCCTGCGGCGCAGATGCAAACCTTGAGGGCGATTGTGTCGAGCGTACAGCAGCGATCGCAGGTTTATGAAGAGTGGGGATTTGGTCAGAAAAGTCGCCGTGGATTGGGAATCTCGGCTTTGTTTGCCGGGGGCAGTGGCACTGGCAAAACAATGTCGGCTGAAGTGCTCGCTCAGGCGCTGACTCTCGATCTGTATCGGATTGATCTGAGCGCTGTTGTGAGCAAATACATTGGGGAAACAGAAAAGAACCTGCGACGGATCTTTGATGCTGCAGAGCAGGGCGGTGTCATTTTGCTCTTTGATGAGGCCGACGCCCTGTTTGGTAAGCGCAGCGACGTCAAAAGTAGTCACGACCGTCATGCCAATATCGAGGTGAGCTATCTTTTGCAGCGCATGGAGAGCTATCGGGGCCTCGCCATTTTGACGACTAATTTCAAAAATGCCATCGACGCTGCCTTTCTGAGAAGACTTCGATTTGTGATTTCATTTCCGTTTCCAGATGCGGCGCAGCGGGCTGAGATGTGGCGGCGCGTATTTCCCTCTCAGACGCCGACTCAGGGGCTCGCACCCGAAAAGCTTGCGCGGCTGACGGTCGCCGGGGGTAATATCTACAGTATTGCGATGAATGCGGCTTTTTTGGCGTCGGCTGAGGCGTCTCCTGTCACCATGCGGCATCTGTTGCAGGCCGCTCGGAGTGAGTACGGCAAGCTAGACAAAAAGCTGACAGACACGGAGGTACGCGGATGGACCTGAGCAGACATCGCCTTCCCAACGCTAACGCTTGCAGTGTGGATCTATCCATACAAGAGATTGTGCTCAGCGATATTTCTATAAAAGATCCGCAGCTACTGAAGCAAACCGTATCTGCAGAGCTGACGCGACTGCTGCACACCCAGGGCGTACCGCCCAATCTGGCTCGTCAGAGTCATGCCCCTAGCCTCAGCGCCGGATCAATCTCTGTGAACACTGCGGGAACAGCTTCTTTGGGCGTGGAGATTGCCCAGGCGATTTATCGTGGCCTGCACCGGGAGGCAGAGACATGAAAGCGCCGCTGCGACCTAGGGTAAAGTCATCTTCGGTATTGCCAACCGCAAAGAAGAAAACGCCTGCCAAACAGCGGCGGCAAGATGCTTGGGCCGACTGGATCGCGACGCTAGAAGCAGAAGGTGAAGAGACTGCTGCTCTCTTAGCACAGCCACACGGTGAGGCTGAGATGGGCTGGCTGGTCGCAGAAGAGCATGGCGAACGCGTCGATTCAGATAACAAAGCGATCGCCATTGATGAGCAGATAGATGAGCGGATAGATGAACAGATAGATGAGCGGGTTGAGCCGACTGCTCTGACAGTGACTGATTCTGTTTTCGTGCCCGAAGTGAGTTACGAGGTGGATATCTCAGATGGACAGATGTCGGCGGTGCCTGTCTTAGGAGAACAAATCGTAGAAGAACAAATCGTAGAAGAACAGTTTGCAGAAGCGCAGATTGCAGAAGAACAGACCGTAGCGCAGCAGGACTTAGAAGAACAGATTGCTGAGCCTGTGTTGCCCGATGATGCGGGTAGTTGGTTTGCCAGTAAAGAACAAGTGATCGCACCTCCACCCCCCGCTGAAACGAAGCCAAACAGCCCTCTCTCCGCTGCTAACCTAGACACCCTACTCACCGCCGCGCCAACCACCGAGCTTCCCTATCGCCCCCTCCTCGAATCTCGCTTTGGCCAACCCCTGAGCCACATTCAGGTTCACCCAAGCACACCCGAAATTCGAACCGTCTTAACCGAGCTAGACGCCACCGCTGCCAACTACGACCACCGAATTCTCTTTGCCGAGGCACAGCCCAGCCTAGAGACCGTTGTTCACGAAGTCGTTCACGCCCTACAAACCACACCCCATAACCCAGACACTGCACCTTCGACAGACCCTTTAACCCCCCTCTCACCTGCTTCCCCGGCAGAACAAGAAGCCAGCCAGCTCACAGCAAAAATCACCCCGACCCTACAAACCAGCGGCTTAGCGGACCCTGCTTCTACCCCTTGGACACCGGTCGTAGTGACCAGCACGCTCTCTCCTACTGCGATCGCCTGCCTGCGCAATGCACCTCCTGCAACACTCAGCCCAACCGCCCCACCCCGCGACACCTTTCAAGCCGCCACCAAGTCCGACCGCCCAGCCGACAGCAACGCCGTCACGACAGCCTCCCCAGACTCTGCTGCTACAACCACTACAGACTCCTCTACCCCAGCCCAAACTCAAGACAATCTAGAGACGCCCTCGATTGCTGACTCAAGCACCGCTGCCAGCGACAACCCCAGCTCACAGGCCACCGACGAGCTAGAAACCATTCCCGCTCTGGAAGTCCCCGCTCCCCCAGAACCCGGCATCACAGCTGAAGATGTCGCTCAGCGGCAGGCCGAACTCGACGCCGCCCAAGCCGCGCTCGAAAGCGCCACCGATGTAGATGATAAAGTAGCCGCCTATGCCCAAGCGCCACCCACGCTAAAAGCCAAAGCCTACGGCACCCTCGGCCAAGACTTAGAAACGCTATCAAAAGCTGAAAGTGAAACCTTTCAGGCTGAGATGCCCGACTTTGAGGCGAAGCTATCGGGCAAAACAGAAGAACTGCCCGAGCTAGCGGTAGAGACGCCCCCTGCTGAAGAGAGCGTTTCACTAGAAGAGAAGCCACCGGCACCCGCGCCCAAGCCCACTGTGGAGCCTACCGCTGCGCCCACTGCCTACACAGAGAATGCCTCTGTGCTGAAGCGAATCTTCAAATTTTCTGAGGGGACGAGTCCTCAGTCGAAAGCGGGGGAGATTGGCGATACGCTCAGCGCCGTGAGCACCACTGACCAAACGGTGAAGACCTCGCCGGGCGACGCGCCCACTGTGCCCCTCAAAGGAGAAAGCGATCCTCAGCGAATAGAAAATCAGGTGACTAAGGGACGCGATCGCGCCAACAAAGACCGCGACACTGCCAAAAAGAAAATCCTAGATGGCCCCGGTCCAGAGCGCGTTCAACCCCTGGTAATGGAAGAGAAAATGCCGATGGAGGCGATCGCGCCCCCAAAGGTAGAGCGCCCTGAGCCCGTCGCAGGCATCGATGACTTTGGCCAGCGGGAAATGCCCGCAGAGGTGAATACGGCCTTTGACCTCACCCATCAGCAGAGCATGCAGGAAAGCATGACAGAGGCCCAAGCTGAGGTGCAAAAAACGACTAAGGCCCGAGATGATGCCCGCAAGGAAAAGGTAGACAAAGCTCAGGCTGATGCGGATAAGAAAACAGCGGCGGCAGATAAAAAGCAGCGAGAGGATGTACACAGTCACCGGGAGCAGATTCAGCGCGATCGCAAGACAGCCCTCGACACCCAAAACAAAGCCGTTAAAACCGTCGAGAAAGAGTCGGAAGCCCGGCAGAAAAAGGACCGAGATGCGATAGATGAGCGGGTGAAAACGGACCAAAAAACAGTTAAAGCAGACTACGACAAGGCGGAAGGTAAGGCGAAGGCGAAGGTAAAAGGCGGTGAGAAAAAGGCCGAAGATAAGCGCAGGCAGGCCGAGCGTGATGCTGAAAAAGAGAGCTGGTGGGACCGGGCCGTTAGCTTCGTAAAAAAAGCGATCCAGGCGCTCACTGATGCAATCAGCAAAATTTTTGACGCGGTGAGGGCTGCGGTCAACAAGATTTTGGACGATGTCAAGAAGGCGGCGTTAGCGCTAATTGACAAGGCTGCGAACTTTATTAAGAAAGCGATCGGTGAATTTAGTAAATTTTTGCAGGGGGCTGTGAATGCGCTGCTGAAGGAGCACTTCCCCGGCGCTGCGAAAATATTGACCGATGCGATTAAGAAAACGGAGAAGCTAGCAACCGAAGCCGTAGACAAGGTCGCAACGAAGCTGAAGAAAGAGATTACCGAGCTGGTAGAGGGCCTGCGCAAGAGTCTGAATGCGATTATGGATGCGCTGCAGGCGGGGCTGAAGTTTGTGAGCGGCTTGATTCAGGCGGCGCTCTCTGGTGACTGGGGTGCTGTGCTGAAGATGCTGCTGGAAGCTGTCTTCAAGGTAATCGGGGTAGAGCCAGAGACATTTTATGCCTACATTGGTAAAGCGCAGGAGACTTTTCAAAAGATTCTCGACGACCCTGGCGCGGTGGTTAAGAATCTGCTTGATGCTATCAAGCTCGGTATTCAAAAGTTTGCAGATAACTTCCTTAAGCACCTCAAAGCGGGCATCATTGGCTGGCTCACGGGCGCTTTGGGCAGTGACCTAACCATTCCCACAGAGTTTAGCTTGATTGGCGTTCTCGATTTGGGCAGGCAGATCATGGGCCTGACGCTGCAGCTCATTCGCCGAATTGCAGTACGCATTTTGGGCGAAGAAAATGTCGAGAAAATTGAAGGCGTCATTGAGCAAGTTAAGTCGCTGATAGAAGGCGGATGGTCTGGGCTGCTGAAGAGAATCACCGAAACGCTGACGGGCGTAAAGGAGATGGTGCTGGGGCAGATAAAGGAATTTTTAGTCACCCGGCTGATATTGTCTGCCATTACCAAGCTCGCTTCACTCTTTAACCCGGTTGGTGCCATTGTGCAGCTGGTGCTCACGCTGTGGAACATCTTCACCTTTCTGAAAGAAAACCTGCAGCGAATGATCGGCATCGTGAAAACGATTACCGCTAGCATCACGGATATTTTTAAGGGCATTGTAGAAAAGGCCTCGATTAATATCGAAGCTACGCTGGCGAATCTGCTACCGATTGCAATTTCATTTTTGGCCAATCTGCTTGGTCTCGGTGGGATTAGCGTCCGTGTTCGTAAAATTATCGGTCGGCTGAGAAAGCGAATTGAAGATGCGATTGTAAAACTGATTCGTAAGATTGCTAGTCGAATTAAGAGTCGGAAAAAGAAGAAGTCGAAGAAGGCAGATGAAAAGAAAAAAGACAAAAAGACTTTGGCGATACCAGGCACTATGGAAGGCGCTAAACACGTACTGAAGATAAACCTATCGACTAAAAAAATAATTCTTGAAAGCACACCCGCTGAGGCGATTACAAAAGTAGGAACAGCAAAGCGCAATGTTTCTCAAGCGATCGCAGATGGAAAGCTGGATGCAACAAAGAAGAAAAAAGCCGAAGACTTGCTAGATGAATTAGCAACCGCCTTACGCAATATAGAAACGAAAATGGCTAGTGGCACAACGCTGCAACTAGAAAGGGACTTAAAACCTCTGGGTAAGTCTGTGATGAAGATTCTTAAGCTGTATGGCGATGAATTTGATATAAAAGATATTGTTTCTCCGCTTACGGGTTTTCCTTTGCCGCAAGTAGGTCCACACGATGTTCGGAATGTCGCTGTGGGCACTGCTCCGCCGGGCGGCTGGGAGTCTCATCATGTACCTCCGAAGCTATTGGCGGATGCACTATCGCATCAGATCAGAGATGCTGGACGTGCTCTAGAACGTTCTTCTTGGCCTGCAGCCAAGGCTTTTGGCAGAAAGCTAGCTGCTGCTGCGCCGGGTATGACAACCAATGCAGAGGGAAGTGACGGTAAAAATCTCAGTGCCATCTTAGTGAATGCCGCCACTCACAAAAATAAAGGAGGTGCGGCTATCCATTCAAGCGGCTTAGCTGGGAAAATTCAAAAGGAAATAGAAGAGAGAAGAGAAGCTGCGAATACGCTAAGGATAGAGGTCTTATCTACTAGCTCTAAATCACTTAAACTATCTCCTGATGAGAGGCAGCGTATGGTCAATCCTCGAACACCACAACTAAGGGACTTTGCCAGTCGGGTAATGTCGCTGACAGAAGAAGGCAGCGAGACTGAATTAGATATCAGCGCTGCTCAGCGTATTGTGGATGATGCGACTGCAAAATTTGAAAATTTAGATGCTAATGAAGTCAGCAGGGTTGAACATGAAATGGTGTTGATGATAGATGACTTTCTCTTCACTGTTTACGAAGATAGCTTTGAGCAGGCACGGGCGGCAGTTGCTGTATCGCTGAAAGCAAGCTTTATTGATGGTGATCATAGTCAGCATGGAGGAATTTTGCGATCGCTCAAAGCTGTGGCCGATAGAACTTGGCGACGCGTATATGAACCTTTTTAGATCCATAAATGTGAACCGTAAAATTTCAATGATAGGTATGTTTACAAAGCCCTGTAGCTGTTTCGATAGAGAGCGCCTATGACGTCATTTCCCAATGCACCAAAGTTCTTGAAAGGCTCAATTGTAGCTCTGTCGCTACCCAATCCAATTCCACAGGTGATTGCGTTTCAATACAATCCGGTGACGCTGAGCCGCTCTTTGCAGGTGCAGGCAGTAGAGGGCGATAGCAATACCAGCGAAGCCCTTCGACTAGAGGGTGCACCCGTAGAAGAAATCAAGCTCGAAGTGGAGTTTGATGCTACCGACCAGCTAGAAACCGGTGATCAAACAGCCGTAGAGCAGGGCATCTATCCACAGCTCTCAGCGCTAGAAACCTTAATTTATCCCTCTAGCACTCTGGTGATTAGCAATCAAATCTTACTCTCGCTGGGCACCATTCAAATCGCCCCACCCCAGGCACCGCTGACGCTATTCATTTGGGGAAAAAAGCGCATCCTGCCCATCCGCCTGACAGAATTTAGCATCACAGAAGAGGCCCACGATATTAACCTCAATCCCATTCGTGCCAAAGTCTCTTTAGGCATGCGAGTGCTCAGCTACAACGATCTATCTATCACCAACCCCGGCTACCATCTCTTCCTCTCCCATCAAATTGTAAAAGAAACGAGCGCAAACTTAGGACGCGTTAACAATTTAGACACAGTTCTAGGCAGTAACCTTAACTTGTTGTAAATACGCATATGTTTAATTCCAACAGTCGATATTATTCCCTTGCAACAGCCACCTACACGACCGCCGCCGGTCGAGAAGTGGCCTATGTTCGACGGCGATTTTTGCCTGCTGCCGAGACGCTGCCAACCATCGCAGAAGTGACGGTGACCCAGGGCGATCGCCTCGATCTCATCACGGCTCGTACGCTGGGGGATCCTGAGCAATTTTGGCAAATTTGTGATGCCAACACTGCCATGAACCCGACAGCGCTAACTGCTGAATTAGGCCAACGATTGAGCGTTTCTGTTCCTCAGCTGCCTTAGTCGTTATTCGCGTCTCACTGTTTGTTCTCTGGGGAGATGTTGTATGACGCTTCTGGGGATCCGGTTGACCCTGCTCGCCGGTAAAACGATTCCAGCGCCCTTACCCAGAGCGCTGACTGAATCTGTTGCCAGCGTCGAGGTTACCCACAGTGACGAAGGTCGCAGCGGGTTTCAAATTGTGTTTCAGGTGGGGCGCGATCGCACCAACTATCTGGACTACCCTCACCTGCGAAACGATCAGCTCAAGCCCTTCTCTCGCGTGATTGTTGTCGTTACCCTTGGCCCCTTTCCTCAGGTGCTGATGGACGGCATCATCACCCATCAGCAGCTCTCTCCCAGCAATCAGTCCGGGGGCTCTACCCTGACGGTAACGGGCGAAGATGTCAGCATCATGATGGACCGCGAAGAGAAAACCGTCGAGCATCCTGCCCAACCAGAAAAAGCGATCGCAACCAAAATCATTGCCCAATATGCCCAATACGGTCTCACGCCAAAAATCATCCCGCCGCCCACATTAGATACCCCAAATCCCGCTGACCGAATCCCCACCCAGCAGGGCACTGATCTCTCCTACCTAAAGGACATGGCCCGGCGCTACGACTACATGTTCTATGTGTCACCGGGTCCGTTGCCCGGTACCAATACAGCCTACTGGGGACCCTCCGTCCGCCAAGGCATCCCGCAAAAAGCCCTCTCCTACAATCTTGGCCCCAATACCAACATAGAATCTTTGACCTTTCAAAACGATGCGCTTAGCCCTACGGTGGTCGCTGGAAAAGTGCAGGACCGACTCACCGGACTCACCCTACCGGTTGTCTCCGTTACCAGCCTCTTGCCAGCCCTCTCTGGCAATCCCCCCGATATCACCAGCCTGCTCACCGTCGGTCGCCAGGCCTATCGGGCCTCCGGCAAAAATATTGTTCAGGCATTTGCTCAAGCGCAGGCCCAGGCAGATGCCACTTCCCGAGATGCCGTCACCGCAGAAGGTGAGCTAAACGCGCTGAAATATGGTGGCGTTTTACAAGCGCGCGCCTTGGTTGGGTTGAGAGGGGTCGGGCTGAGCTACAGCGGCAACTACTACGTCAAAAAAGTCACCCACCAAATCACCCACGAAACCTACAAACAAAAGTTCTCCCTCGCCAGAGAAGGCACCGGCTCGGCGGTTCCTTTAGTAAGGCCTTAGCAATCTATTGATAAACACACTCTTAATAAACAAGCCCTCCCTTAATAAGTCAGCCCTTAACACGCTACGACCATGAGACAGTTTTTTGGAAAATATCGCGGCACCGTAGAAAACAACGTAGACCCGCAGCAGCGTGGACGGCTGCAGGTGAGCGTGCCGACTGTGCTGGGCGATGGTCGCAGTAGCTGGGCGATGCCCTGTGTTGCCTTTGCGGGGCCTCAGGTGGGCCTGTTTGCGCTGCCGCCGAGTGGGGCCTATGTGTGGGTGGAGTTTGAGGCGGGTGACCCAGACTATCCTATCTGGACGGGGTGCTTTTGGGGGCAGGGCGAGGTGCCTGCCGTGCCTGCCATAGAAGCGACAAAGGTGCTGAAAACAGAGGCCGGTAGCCTCACGATAAGTGACTTGCCGGGTGCGGGTGGGATTGTTCTTGAAACAACGCTGGGCATGAAGATTTCGATGACCGCTCAAGGGATAGAAATCACCAATGGCCAAGGCGCCACGATTTCTCTGACGGGTTTTCAGGTCTCGGTCAATGGTGGCGCACTGGAGGTGGTGTAGTGAGTGGACTTGTGCTGCATGTCGGAGCAACGGTTATGTGTCCCCACGGGGGACCGATGAGCGTATCAACGAGCAATGTTCGCGTCAAAGTCGGCGGACAGTTTGTTGCCACTGTCAACGATCTTTATACGATTAGCGGCTGCCCATTTCAAATCCCGGTGCCCAGTGGGACTAAACCACAGCCCTGTGTGACGGCGCAGTGGCCGGTTCCTGCGACGCGGGTACGGGTGAATGGCCAGCCGGTGATTTTGCAAACCAGCACGGGCATTTGTCAGAGCGCAGAACAAATCCCTCAGGGCCCGCCCAATGTGGTGCTCACTCAGTTTCGGGTTAGGGGGGTGTAGCCGTGCAGCTCGATTTTCCTTTTCATATCAGTGCTCAGCAGAGAACGGCTACTACAAAGGGAGATGAACACATTCGCGACCTGATTGAGCAGGTGTTGTTTACCTCGCCGGGCGAAAGGGTAAACCGACCGAGCTTTGGGAGTGGATTGTTGCAGCTGGTATTTGCGGGCAATGGAGATGCCCTGGCGACCACGACCCAGTTTATGGTGCAGGGAGCGCTGCAGCAGTGGCTGGGTGAGCTGATTGAGCTAGAGGAAGTCACTGTGCTCCAGCAAGACTCTACGCTGCGGGTTACCGTTCGCTACCGCGTTCGGCGCACCCAAGCCCGACGGGTCGACCGGTTTGAGCGGGAGGTGGGCTAGTGCAATACTTCTGTAAAAACCAGCGTCGACGGGACCAAGTGCGCGACACGCTCACCCCCAGCGGTGCGCCCAAGCTAAACGGCATCGACCACATCGAAGTCACCGAAGACCAGACCGTGCTGGTGCTTTACTTTATTCATGGGGTGCCGACGGCAGCAGATGGCGGCGATGTGCTCACCCCTGAAAATTTTGTACTGTCGGGGGGCAGTCGGATTCAGAACCTGCGGGTGACGACCGTTGTGCGCATTCCCGAGCAGGCAAACGCCCTGCAGCTCACCGTCAATCAGTGGGGAGACTTTTCGACCTACCGCTTACAGCTGGTGACGTCTTCTGTCGATGAGAGTCCGCCGACAGGGGTTGTCCCGCCGCTAGATCCGCAGCTCTCTGGGATCTCTTTCTCTTTTAAGGTGGATTGTCCTAGCCCATTCGACTGTCCTAAACCGGCAGATTGCGCTACTCCAACGTATCCTCCACCCCAGATTGACTACCTGGCTAAGGACTATGCTAGCTTTCGGCAGCTCATGCTAGATCGCCTATCGGTGACGCTGCCTGGCTGGACTGAGCGCAACCCGGCAGATGTGGGGGTTGCCCTGGTAGAAGTGCTGGCCTATGCGGCAGATCAGCTGAGCTATTACCAAGATGCGGCGGCGACAGAGGCCTATTTGGACACGGCTCGTCGGCGCGCTTCTATCCGTCGCCATGCGCGACTGCTGAACTATGCCATGCATGAAGGGTGCAACGCGCGCACCTGGATTCAGGTGCAAACGGCGGCAGACGATTTGTTGATTCCGCAGGGGACTGCGTTTTTTACGAAGGTTCAGGGGCAGCCGGTGCGATTGGTGCCTGGAGAAAGGGCCTATCAGGCAGTATTGCAACAACGTCCTGAAGGCTTCGAATCGATGCAGCCGCTGCGGGTGTACCAGGGCCACAACACCATCAGGTTTTATACCTGGAGTGATGAAAACTGTTGTTTGCCTAAGGGTGCAACCCATGCGACGCTGCTGGATGATGAAGAGAATCGCCTGCACTTGCGGCCCGGTGATGTGCTGGTGCTAGAAGCGGCGCGCAGCCCTGCCACAGGCCGCGCGGAAGATGCCAACCTTGCTCACCGGCAGGCGGTACGGCTAACGGCGGTTTTCCCGGCGGCCAATGAACAGGAAGATGGTCGCCGTACGGCAGGTGCGATCGCACGAGATCCGCTTACAGACCAACCTATTGTTGAAATTCGCTGGCATGTAGAAGATGCGCTGTCTTTTTCGCTGTGCCTGTCTAAAGAAATAGAAAGCGAGCTGATCGGTGATATGGGCATTGCCCGTGGCAATGTCTTGCTGGCCGACCACGGCAAAACTGCCGATGCGCCACAGATTGTGCCTGAGCAGGTGCCAATAGGCATTCGCTATCGACCGCGACTAGACGCAGACAATATCACCTACGCAGCGCACTTCGACCCGCTAGCTGAAGGGTCTGCTCGGGCGGCGATTCGGCAAATACCCAGTGAGGCCCTACCCTCGGTGACCCTGCGGCAGCAAGACGGGACCGTGTGGCAGGCGGCGCGAGACTTGTTGAACAGCGATCGCTTTGATGAAAAGTTTGTGGTTGAGCCCGGGCAGGGGCGTGAGGCAAGCCTGCGGTTTGGCGATAGCGTCTTTGGGCGTCGCCCGGCTGAGCTGAGCCGTTTTGAAGCGAGCTATCGCGTGGGTAGCGGGCAGGCAGGCAATGTGGGTGCAGAAGCGATCGCTCACATCGTTTTTCCAAGTACTGACATTATCCACGTCTCCAATCGTCTTCCCGGTGTGGGCGGGACCGAGCCAGAATCGACCGCACGGGTGAAGTTTGATGCGCCGCAGGCCTTTCGAGTCCAGCAGCGAGCTGTTACCGAAGCAGACTATGAGATGATTTCGCTGCGCCACCCCGAGGTGCAGCAGGCCAAGGCAACCCGCCGCTGGACTGGCAGCTGGTATACCTACTTCGTGACGGTAGATCGCCGGGGCGGGCGGGCTGTGGATGCCGATTTTGAAAGAGACTTTCGGACCTTTTTAGATCGGTATCGGCTAGCTGGCTACGACTTAGAGATCAATGCGCCCCAGTTTGTCTCTCTCGATATTCGCTTTAGCGTTTGCACCCAGCCGGGGTTCTTTGCTGCCGATGTCGAAGCGGCCCTGCTGGAAACGTTTAGCAATCGAGAGTTGCCCGACGGGCGCAGAGGCTTTTTTCATCCCGACAACTTTACGTTTGGCCAGCCTGTGTATCTCAGCCAGATCATCGCTGAGGTGATGGCGACTCCCGGCGTGCAGTGGGTAGATGTGAGCGATCGGGGCATCCATCGTTTTCAGCGGTGGGGCCGCGCGGCCAACCAGGAGCTAGAAACGGGCGAAATCACCTTTGATCGGCTGGAAATAGCTCGATTGGACAACGATCCGAACGCGCCAGAAAACGGGCGGATAGCGTTTTTGATGGAGGGGCGCCCGTGACAAACAACCGCAACAACAACAATATTAAAAGTCTTCTCGACCTAGATCCAACCCTAGACACCTGCGGTTGTTGCGAAGACTCAGCGCTTACTCAACCGTCTGCCAATCGTCCGGGCCTATCTGCCATTCGCTACCGGCTCGGGACCTACGACACCTTTATGCGGCAGCTGATAGAGCAGCTGGCACGTCCGGCGCTGCCGGGCTACCCAACGCTAGCAGCGCTGAAAACGCGGCGGCTAGACGATGGCGCGATCGCCCTCTTAGATGCCTGGGCCATGGTTGCCGATGTGCTCACCTTTTACCAGGAGCGCATTGCCAATGAAAACTATTTGCTCACTGCGACAGAGCGCCGCTCAGTGTTGGCATTGGCCCGTACCCTTGGCTACGAACTTAATCCGGGCGTGGCGGCTAGCACTTATCTCGCTTTCACTGTAGAAGCGGCGACCGACCCTCACCAAACCGCAAAGGTGTCCGCCGGTACCCAGATTCAAAGCCTGCCAGAACAAGATCAGCTGCCCCAGACCTTTGAAACTAGCACAGAGATAACGGCTCGCGCCGCCTGGAACAACTTGCGATCGCCTCAAACCCGAGCACATGTGCCCACTGGGGGCGATCGCACGCTGTATCTTCGCGGTCTCAATACCCGCCTAGCTCCTGGCGACTGGCTGCTGTTTGTCGGCGAAGAGCGATTGGCAGATGCCGAGAGCGATCGCTGGGAAGTTCGCCGCCTGCTCACCGTAGAGCCCGATGCCAAAGCCAACCATACCCGCGTCACGTGGGACCTGCCGCTCACCTCTAACCCACTGCCCCAAAAGCCCAGCGTCTACACCTTCCGCACCCGGGCCAACATTTACGGTCACAACGCCCAATCCTGGCGCAGCCTACCCGACAATGCCAAAGCCACTTACCTAGGGCTCAACAGCCCAGACGAACTTACCCAGGCAGACAAAAGAGAATGGCCAGCCTATAGCATTCTTGCGCCCAAAGGCGCTATCCAATTGGGTGACGAAGCAGCGCCCATTGTTGAAACAAGCTATCCGACGCCACAGTTTGTTGCAGCCGCTGTGAAGTCAGCTATTCGCGGTGAGATTGGCCGCTCAAAAAATCGAGTAATGACCGCTGCCGCCAACATTCCCAACGATGTGGTTGCTGTCTTTAGTGCTAGCAATCAGGTGGTTAGCGATGTGGTGTCTACCACCCAGCAACTCGTAACCGCCTCTGTCGATGGCTTGGTCGATAGTGTGAACACCATTGTGGCCGGAAACTTTGCACTCTTTGATGAGGTGTCTGGCTTGCTAGTAGATGTGGTCAATACAGCGCGTCAGATGCTCTCTAGCATTGAAGCTGTCGCCAACGGGTTGAGTGATGTCGCGGCGCAAGTCGACAACGCTGCCTTTTCGGTTCCAGAGGGGCTGAATGTTTTGTCGACCTTCTTAAACGGGCCTAGTACGGATGCTGATGATGACCCGACGGTTGATCAGCTCAGAACGCTGCAAGATGCGATTGACACGCTAGAAGAAAATAGCCCGGTTGGTATTGTCAACAACTTTGCCGATACGCTACTGGGATTGTTTGGCTCGCCGGGCGGTGATAGAACAATCCTAGATGACTATCCTATTCCCAGCAGCATTACTCCCTTAGCAAATGCCGTGAGTACGCTTCAGTCTCACCTTTCAGGCAATGACGGACTCACAGCAACTGTTTCTCAGTCTATAGGCGCGGTTACCGCCGGACAAATTATTGAACTTGCGGTTGAGGCTGCTCTGCAGGCCCCCCGCCCGCTGCCGCCGCCTACCGCTCAGTCTGTTGCCGATGTCGCCACTATCTTTGCAGACGTTGCGGTAAAGGTGGTTGAATCTGGGCCTGAGGCAGTGGCGGGATATTCGGCTCTGGCATCTCCCGTGGGGGTTGTCGTTGGGGCCTCGATTTTGGCGTTTGATGCGGTTGCCGGCGAGCAGGCGAAAGTGGGGGCTAACCACATCAGAGAAAGACTCGTTGGCATGTCGGGAAGCGGTGGAGACAGTGAGCTACCCGCTGTCATTGAAAAGGCATTAGCACCCGTGAAAACAGAGCTGTCGGCAGGGATGGAGCGATTTGTTTTTCCTGCTTCAGCTATAGACACCATCGATCTCGATGCCATTTACAGCAAGATTACTGCCAATAGCTGGGTGATGCTCTCCTATCAAAATAACCGAGCGCTCTACCGGGTTGATCGCCTTACAGAAGACGCACGTAGCGACTTTGGGCTAAGCGGCAAGACCACTCGTTTGACCCTGGCAGGCCCAGACTTAGTGAGGTCTGTTTTTGAAAAGGCCGTGCGTGGCACCCTTGTCTACGCTGAGAGCGAAGCCTTGGAAGTTGCGGACTTGCCTCTTACTGAACCGATAGCCGGTCAGGAGGTAGATATTCAAGGATTGGTAGAACACCTGTTGCCGGGCGCGCCTTTGGCGGTGAGTGGCAAGGTTGTGCGGGCTCAGATTGATGGGTTTGAGGGTGGTTTGGTGTTGCGATCGCTTGACCAAACACAAACCAAACCTATTCCAGCAGGCGCGCTGCTCTGGGTAGAAGCCCTGCCAATCTCGCTCAGCCATCAAAAACACAGATGGACCCTGCGCGACCTCACCGGATTTGTTGGCACTGTAGACGCAACAACAGAACAAATCACCTACGCACCGGCCCTAGAAACAGATGAAACGGTCAGCGAAATCGCCCTTCTTAAGCAATTGCCAACCTTTAACCCTGTCACCCACCTACAGCTAAAAGCTCCCCTTACATTTATCTACGACCGCGCGACCTTCTCTATCAATGCCAACGTTGTACCCGCCACCCATGGGGAAACTGTTAGCACCGTGTTGGGCAGTGGCGACGGGGCTCAGCCACACCAAACCTTCACCCTAAAAAAGCCGCCGCTGACCTATCTCTCGTCGAGTTCTGCCAGCGGCCGAGAAACTACGCTCTCAGTCAGAGTGAACAATATGCTGTGGTCGGAGGCCGATAGCTTCTTTGGCCGAGACCCATCGGCTGAAAACTACATTGTTCGTCTTGAAGATGATGGCACCACGAATATCACCTTTGGAGACAGCCATCAGGGGGCGCGGCTCCCGACGGGGACTGAAAACATTACAACAACCTATCGCAGTGGCATTGGCCTTGTGGGAGAGGTGGCCTCTGGTAGTCTCACCCTCCTAAAACAAAGGCCGCTGGGTATTCGCGCGGTCACCAATCCGGTGGCTGCTACCGGCGCAGAAAATGCAGAAAATCTCAGCAGCGCTAGAACCAACGCACCGCTCACTGTTTTAACCCTAGATCGTCTTGTTTCTAGGCAGGACTATGAAGATTTTTCCCGGGCATTTGCAGGGATTGGCAAAGCGCAAGCGGTGGAAATTTGGGATGGGTTTGTCACCCGGCTGCACATTACCCTCGCTGCTGCTAATGGCGACCCGGTCGCTGAGACCTCGCCGCTCCAACAGAATCTCAACCGGGCGATGGAGACACTCCGAGATCCTGGGCCACCTTTTGTATTAGATAGTTTCAGGCTTTGTCGCTTTGATGTGGCGGGCAAGCTGCTGATAGATCAGCGCTACGATCCTGAAATTGTGAAGTCTCAAACAACAAACCGGCTGCTCGCCGCCTTCGAGTTTTCCCGGCGACAGTTTGGGCAGGGGGTGAGCGCGGCTGAGGTGATTGCGCTGATGCAGTCTGTGCCAGGGGTGATTGCGGTGGATTTGGATGCGCTACATCGCAGCGAACAAGGTAGCCAGCTGGAGAGATATTTAGACGCTGCGATCGCTCGATGGGACGCAGCGAAAACGCCGCCCCAGGTGACTCAGGCTGAGCTACTGCTCATCAACCCTGCCGGAATAGAGCTAGAGGTGAACAAGCGATGACTACCCCACCCGTACAAGACCGCCTCTACACTCTCCTGCCTGCCCTCTACCGGCTAAGAGACCAAGAACCCGATCAGGCCGAAGCGCTCAGGGCGCTCATGGCCCTCATCGAAGAACAGTTTTTGGCGCTGGAAGCCGATGTTGACCAGCTCTATGACGATGCCTTTATCGAGACTTGTCAGGAGTGGGTGGTGCCCTACATTGGCGATTTGCTGGGTGTAAAACCGCTTCAGCGCATTGCGCAAACGGGTTTTAGCCAGCGGGCCTACGTGGCCAATACGCTGGACTACCGGCAGCGTAAGGGAACGCTCACCGTTTTAGAACAGCTGGCTAGAGATGTCACCAATTGGCCTGCCCGCGCGGTGGAATATTTTCAGCTCATGGAGTGGACTCAAAATCTCAACCACATTCGACCTCAGGGATATCGCACGCCCGATCTGCGCGACGCTCAGTCGATGGCCCGGCTCAATAGCCCGTTTGAAAGCGCGCTGCATACCCCTGAGATTCGGCACATCTCCGGTCCTACAGACAAGATTCGAGGGCGCTACAACACCCACCATGTGGGCATTCACCTGTGGCGGCTACAGGCCTATCCGCTCTCTCAGGTTCAGGCTCGCCCGGTCTCTGGTCAGCCCGGACTGTACTGGATAAATCCCCTAGGCCAGTCGGGTGCACTTTTCAATACGCCGCTACCCGAGACAGAAACAACAACCCTTGCCAGTGAGATAAATGTGCCAGAGCCCCTGCAGCGCCGTCCGCTCTATGACGAGGTAGAAGCGCTGGCCGGTGGTCAGCCGCCGCAGACAGCATATTTTGGTAAGCAGCCCGTTTTTGAAGTGTTTGTGGAAGGGGATGCGATCGCACCCCGTAACCTTCAGATTTGCGATCTCAGCGGCGACCCTGGCGCTGCTGATTCTAGCTGGCAGCGACCCAACACGTCCCGGGCCATCGCTGTCGATCCAGAATTGGGGCGCCTTGCCCTGCCTCAAGATGCTGCTTTGCCAGAAGATATTACCGTCACCTATGCCTATGGCTTTAGTGGCGACATGGGCGGTGGTCCATACAATCGCTACGCCTCTGTAGAGCGAGCGTTGAGTGCGCCGGTGACTTGGCAAGTAGGCGTGAGTGAAAATGCGATCGCGATTGGTGATGAAGTGATCTTTTCTGACTTGGCCGATGCGATCGCCCAGTGGAATGCTCAGCCTGCGGGCACCATTGGCGCCATCCTCCTTATGGATAACCAAAGCTACGACCCCGGCAGTGAAGCCATTGAGATACCTGCGGGCAGTCAGCTGGCCATTCTCTCTGCCCGGTGGCCCTTGGTGCCTACCGCCGATGGAGGAGATCGCCGCAATCTAGAACAATGGGTCCCCGTAGACCGCCGCGCCCACATTTCCAACAATGTGGCCGTAAGGGGAACTGCCCCGAGCGCCGATCCTAACCCCGGACAATTCACCCTGGATGGTTTGTTGATAGAAGGTAGCGTCACCATTGAGCCCGGTAACCTGGAGAGCGTGCGAATCGCTCACTGTACGCTGGTTCCCGACCGGGGCGGATTGGTGGCAAATGCTGATACGAATAACGGTACAAACAACAGACTGACCGTGTGTGTGGATCACAGCATCACGGGGCCGCTGTACCTCTCTCAAAAGCTAGCCGCGCTCACTCTCAACGACAGCATTGTAGATGGAACTGTGGCCGGGCGCGTGTGGATTAGTCCGCCGTTGGAAATGCCTTTTTCTGGCGGTGAGTTTCAAGCGGTGCAAGCCAATGGAACAGAGCATACGCTCTCTGTTTCGAACAGCAATGAGCTAAGCGGCGTCATTGATGATTTGCTAGTAGCTTTTCAATTGTTGCCCGGACTAGACGCGGTGCAAGTCGCTCCAGTCGATGAAGGTATAGAAGATACCCGGCTCATCATTGTCTCGCCCGAGCCGCTGACCTTTACCGCGACAGCCACAGATGCGACGACGGTTGACCGGTTGGGATTGCGGGCAGCTTCGGCAGCGATCGCGTCTCCAACTGCTGCAGAAGCCGCGCCAATCACTACCCTGGCACGGACTACGGTCTTTGGGGCGAGCTATGCGCAATCTTTTGAGCTGGCGTCAGAAGTGATTTGGACAGGGAGTGCGATCGCTCAGCGACGTCAGACGGGCTGTGTGCGCTTTAGCTACGTGCCGCCTGGGTCTAGAACGCCGCGTCGCTATCGATGCCAGCCGGAGCTGGAAAACGAAACTCAGCTAGAGCTGGCAGAAAAAGAAAGGGGTAGTCCTCTGACGTTAGTGCAAAGGAGAAGGCTGCGCGATCGCGTTCAAAAGCAAATGGTGCCCACCTTTAGCGATCGCCGCTACGGTCAGCCCGCCTACGGTCAGCTCAGCCTCACCTGCCCGGTTCAAATTCGCACTGGCGCAGCCGATGGCTCAGAGATGGGCGCATTTTCCTTTCTTAAGCAGCCACAGCGCGAAGCCAACCTCCGAAATGTTCTAAACGACTATCTCCGATTTGGCCTAGAAGCCGGTTTGTTCTTTGTTACCTGATTCCACACACACAGCCTAACCTACTCCCCCCTTATTCTCTCGAACTCACCATGAAAGGCGACTTCACCCGTTCCACCTTCGACCGTCGTAAGCACTACAGCGCCGTGCTCACCCAGCAGGGTCGCTTACCCATGGACGCAGACTGGAACGAATCTCAAGACATTCTTTCCCACCTAGACGAAACGACTCGGGTAGATGTCATCGGTCCCTGTGGCTTCCCAGAAGACAATCCGGGATTTGAGCTAGCGGTCTCTCCCGAAGGCCTGCCCGCTGTCGGCGTTGGCCGAGGGTATGTAGGCGGCATTCTCTGTGAAAATGAGAACGAGGACCCAACCGACCAAACCCCTATTCTTTTGACTGCGCAGGCCGACTTACCGGGCTACGCGCTGCCCGAAGCAGACGGCCTTTATGTGGCCTATCTCGATGTGTGGAAGCGACATATCACCGCTTTAGAAGATCCCAACATTAAAGAGATTGCGCTGGGCAACGGTCCTGACACTGCGACTCGTTTGCAAACAGTTTGCCAGGTCAAGCTAGCGCGAGTAGGCGATTTGGACGCTGCAGAGCCACCGACCTGCGAAGACTTTGGCCAAGGCTGGCGGCCCGCCGAGCGGCAGGGCACCAGTCAGCTACGCAGCCGAGCCCAACCCGACCCGTTAGCATCGCGGCCCTGCATTATTCCTGCCCAAGCAGGCTACCGAAGGCTCGAAAATCAGCTCTACCGGGTAGAAATTCACCAGGGCAGCGACGCCGACACCCCCACGTTCAAATGGTCTAGAAACAATGGCTTCATCGTCTCTGGCTGGAGCGGACCCGACACCCCCAATACCGACAAGCTCACCGTCAACAGCCTGGGTCCAGACAGCGTGCTGCGCTTCCGGCCCAACCAATGGGTAGAACTCTCCGACAGCACACGAGATCTCTCGGGCACCCCCGGTCGCCTAGTGCAGCTAGCCCAAGCCGATGGCCAACTGCTCGAATTGGACAATGGAGCCACCGTCAGCCGCAGCGAGTTTCCCTTGATTCCTAAAGTTCGCCGATGGGACCATCAGGCGACGGTGGCTAGACCAGAGGCCGGAGATGACATTGCTCTGGACCTGGTGGATGGGGCGGTGCCGATTGTTGAAGGGGCCTGGATTCTTTTAGAAGACGGGGTGCAGGTGTGGTTTGAGCCGGGAAGCACCTACCACACAGGCGACTGCTGGATGATACCGGCGCGGACCATTGGCGCAGATGTGCTATGGCCCAAAGATGACAGCGGTGAACCGTTGCTTTCTGAGCCGCACTGCATTCGCCATCACTACTGCGCCATAGGTCTGATTGCCAAAACATCGGCAGGGTGGGCACTACAGCGCGACTGTCGTCCGCTCTTTCCGCCGCTGACAGAGTTGCCAAATGCTGGCGGCTGCTGTGTGCGGGTGGCGCCCGGAGAAGATGTGCAGCGGGCAGTCGATAGGGTGATTGCCCTGGGCGGTGGCTGTCTGTGCCTAGGGCATGGCGTGCATACGGTCGAAGGGCCGCTGAGAGTGTTCAATGCTCGCAATGTGCGCATCTCTGGAGAGACACCCATCACGACGCTACGACTTGTCGGTACGGACGCTGAGGGACTGGGCGGGATTGTTTTACGCAATGCTGCTCGGATTGAGTTTCGTCAGCTGTTTAAGTTGGGCCTGCAGACGCCTGCGGTGCTGCATCTGGGTGAGGGCGATCGCGCTAATGATGAGCAGCCGACCGACCCAGACAGCGCGCCCGAATCCAACTTCGATATTTCGCTGCGCGAGTCTACCCTAGTCAATCGCTCTAATCTCGAAGGTCAGCCGCCGACCTGCGCAATCTTGGCCAACGACGCCCGACAGGTCAGCCTCGAATCGACGCGGCTGATTGCTCGCATTGGAATTTTGTCACGCTTGGGAGACCAGCTGCCAGACTACCCTACTGTGTCTACGCGTACGGAGGGAGAGAGTTTTACTGCGAGACCCGTGGGCCCAGCGTCTGGCCGATTCAGTGGCGGCGTGAGCACTATCGACTTTTCGGAAGCACCGGTGGGCCGCGAATTTCGACTCGACGAAACCTACCCGACTGCGGTGGCTACAGGATCGTTTCGGCCCTTTGTCAATCAAAACAATCAGGCGATTGATAGCGGCATAGCGAGAATTATTGAAACAGAAAATAACAACGCCCCAGAACAGTGGCTACAGCTTGAGAGCATCAGCTTTCAGCTAAATCTTGCGCCATCAGCGAGCCAAGTTTCATTCTCCTACTTTCACGGTTCTACAGTCCGCAATCCCGATGGAAGCATCCCTCCAGCGGGAAATCTCAACGTTGCTATAAACGGTAATTGGAACAACTTAAGAGCGATGCCCCTGCTAGATGGACAAGTCATTGACGGGGTAACCGTTACCGTGCGAGAGCAGTTTGTAGGAGATGTTTTTCGCGTAGGTACAGTCTTACTTTCTGGCCCCGTCAGCGAGCTGCGACTAGGCGGCCAAAACCTCTCTCTCAGGCAACTGCAAATTACCCAACCGTCCGAGCTTCCCTCGTCTACGCTGACGCAACGGGTACCTGCTCATTTCCATTTGCAAGATGTCTCCATTTTGTATCAGCGCTACGGGATTTGGGCCGTGGCAGCAGACAGCTGGGAGATTCATCGTTCCACGATTCGACCCATCCCAGAGGTCCCGGCAGCCAGTGAAAGAGTGCCTTCACGAATATCATCTGTCGATGCGCTAGATAGTGGTACGCCTAGAAATCAACTGCGTGCCGCTGAGCGGCTGATGAGCGAAATTGATCGCATCTTGCAAATGCCGAGTACGGTCTCTTCAGAGTCGGCAGCGGGGACGGCGGCTATCAAGGCTTTTCTGTGGTGTGACTGTCAGATTGTGGGGAGTGAACTGCTCGGCGATCGCGCTGTCGAAACGACCTGTTGGTTTGGGGGCTCAGCTCACAACACTCTGATCACAAGCCAAACTCTGGGCCTGTACAGCTTTTGGCAGTACAAAGGCGCGTGGACGCACAATCGGGTCAGCACTCCGGGCGGTTCGGCATTTGCCTGGGTCGGTGGCTACCGGGCAGCAGTGCTCAATAATCGGGTCCGCGACAGTCTATTTGGACTAGCAACCATTGAAGCCTCGGAAGGATTGAGCCAGATCGCTGAATCGCTGCAAGAGATTCGCACCTTTTATACCAATGATGACGATGCGCTGACATTGGTAAGCTGGGTGCTACTCACTCAGCTAGTGCCAAAGTTAGGCCTTGGAGAACTCATCTCACCATTGCAACAATTGCTCAGCGCGGTGAATATTTCACTGCCTGCGCTGTACTATTTAGGCCGATTGTTCTACCCCGCGCTAGTTCAAAATGAGAACAGCGAAGAGGACACCGGAGAGAACAGCATCCGCACACTTTTTAGTGCCTTAATTGGTGTGCAGATAGCGCACAACGATATTGAAGCGAGCGATACCTGTGTGCGCTGTCAGGACTTTTGGACGCTGGGCGGCTTTACGGTAGGAGACAATCGTCTGCATGCGCTGACAGGACAGGCGCTGCTGCTAGAAGCCAATCCTCTGGTGGTGAATACCCACTTAGTCGGTTTTGTCTGGCGCTACATCCTCTCGCAGCTGACGCAGCAGTCTTTACCCCAAGTGCTTGCCCGGCTTCAGACTTCAGCTGAGCCCCTTGCTGCTGCTGCCCTCCCCCTAGTGCAAGCCTTTAGCCAACTGCTGGCAGATTGGGCTAAGGCTGCTGAGGGCTTTTTGGAGATGGACTACCGCATTGAGGGGAATCGGATTCGGAGTTTGGAAACTGCGATCGCAACAAACCTCTTCGAAATCACCATCCTCAACAATCACATCACGCTACAGGAGCGCCCGGTACCGCTACAGTCTTTTTTGACCGCAGTAGAATCCTTGAGCAGCAGCGCCGTGCTATCACCGCTCGCTTCAGCCCTAAAAAATGGCTCTGGGCGAGAGCTAAGCGCCGCCACAGAAAAGCTCAAGCGCGAGAACACCCTCGCCAACGCCGAAAGCAGAGCTAGTGCCGTCCGGGCACTGTCTGCGCTTAGCAGCCGCAGCGACCAGCCCAATGAAGCAAACGGCTCCCTCCAGTCCGCCACAACATCGCTGATTACGGCCTTGAGCAGTCCACCCCCTACAGTGGAGCCAACAGCGGAGCCAGTCGCTGAAGAAAATGTGACAGTCGCCTTAGAAACCTTTACCCAAGCGCTCTCCAGTTTTGTCGATAGCTATGGTATTTTGCTCGAAGGCATTGGCGGCAGACTGGTGGGCAACCATATTTTGGTGCCCGCCGATACAAGAGAAAACACCTGGAGCCGAGGCGGCATTCGGCTCTCTTCTAACCTTCGTGCTCTGTACCTATTCACACTAGCTTCCAGACTGCTGCAAAAAGAGATCTTTGGTGACAGTGACGACGATGCGCCTGTGCTAGATCC
>JBCBFY010000049.1:0-33469 GCA_038527325.1 Cyanobacteria bacterium J06614_10 | reverse complement strand
GGTCGGGGTGGGTCTGCAACCTAGGCAACTCAGCCAATGCCTCGTGCCTGCGCACATAGAAGCTACCTAGCATTTCTCACTTACCCGCAGGGCGATCGCTCTACTTTATATCTGCATTCGTTAACCTATAAGGAAATTGACTTCTCACGTACTGGCAGTATGGATTTTACTGAAAGCCTGAAAATGGCCGCCAAAACGCTCAGCGCTAACAAGTTGCGCAGCGGTCTGACGATGCTTGGCATCATCATCGGTAATGCTTCAGTGATTGCGATGATTGGCATTGGCGAAGGGGCTCAGCAGTTTGTGAACGGTCAGCTGCAAACGCTGGGACCGAACGTGCTGTTTGTGGTGCCGGGGAGCCGAGAGGCCCGTCAGCTAGGAGATTTGGATGTGCCTCGCAATTTGGTCTTGGCGGATGCTGAGGCTTTGGCGACTCAGGTGCCTTCTGTCAAAGCGGTTGCGGCTGAAAAAACGACTCAGGGCATCGTTAGCTATCGCAGCCGAAATGCAAACACCAGCGTCTTGGGCACCACTGAAGGCTTCTTGACGGTGCGCAGCTTTGAAGTGGCGCAGGGCCGGTTCTTAAACGACCTCGATCAGCGATCAAACAGTCTTGTGGCTGTTTTGGGTGACACGCTTGCAGAGAAGCTGTTCGATAACGAAAGCCCTTTGGGCAAGCAGGTTCGTATCAAGGGCACGACCTTTGAAGTGATTGGCGTGCTGGAAAGGAAGGGCTCTAACTTGGGTCTCGACTATGACGATGCGGTGATGGTGCCGATTACGACGCTGGCTAGCCGGATTGTGGGACGGACCTCTCCCTACGGAATAGATGTGGGCTTCATTTCGGTCTCGGCCAACAGTCAGGCGGATATGGAAACCGCTGAGTTTCAAATTACGAATTTGCTCAGGCTGCGTCATGGCACTACCGGCAGCGACGACTTTTATATTTCTAGCCAGGATACGCTGCTGGATATTGCCAATACGGTGACCGGCGCACTGACGCTGATGTTGGCTGCGATCGCGTCTATCTCTCTTTTTGTAGGTGGCATCGGCATTATGAATATCATGCTGGTGTCTGTGCGTGAGCGTACCCAAGAAATTGGCCTGCGCAAAGCCATCGGCGCTTCGCAAAAAGATATTCTCAGTCAGTTTTTGATTGAGTCGATTATTCTTTCTGCGATTGGTGGGTTGGTGGGGACTGCGCTAGGGGCAGGCGGGGTGATTGCGATCGCAGCCCTTAGCCCTTTTGAAGCGGGCGTGTCTGCGACGGCTGTTGTCATTGCGGTGGGTGTTTCGGGCACCATCGGACTGTTCTTTGGCGTCGTTCCTGCCCGCCAAGCTGCCAAGCTAGACCCGATTGTGGCGCTGCGCAGCGCGTAGGCACTTGGTAGCCCGCTTATTCATATTTCACTTTCTGTTAGTCTCTCTTCTTATGTCTCCGCTAATCGAGTTTCGCCAAATTTCCAAGCTGTATGGCACGGGTAATACAGAAGTCCGCGCGCTTTGGAAAGTAGATATGACCATTGATCAAGGAGAGTACTGCTCGATTATGGGACCGTCGGGGTCAGGAAAATCGACTGCGATGAATATGATTGGTTGTTTGGATCAGCCCACCAGCGGTGAGTATTTTTTTGATGGGCAAAATGTCGCTCACCTTTCAGAGCAGGCACTGGCGCATATTCGCAATCGAAAAATTGGGTTTGTTTTTCAACAGTTTCATCTGCTCTCTCACCTGAGCGCGTTAGAGAATGTTGAACAGCCGATGATGTATGCCGGGGTGAGCAGCCGGGAGCGCAAGCAAAGGGCTGCCGAAGCGTTAGAAAAAGTCGGGCTGGGCAATCGGATTCACAATCGGCCCAATCAACTCTCTGGCGGACAGCAGCAAAGGGTTGCGATCGCTCGGGCAATTGTCAACAATCCGCTCCTGCTACTGGCCGACGAACCTACTGGCGCACTCGATACGCAAACTACCCAGGATGTGATTGATATTTTTTCGACGCTAAATCAAAGCGGCATCACCGTCGTGATGGTCACCCATGAGCCAGAAGTGGCCCGTCTGACCAATCGGGTAATTTGGTACAGAGATGGCGAAGTGCTGACCCATCATCTAGACCCGGCAGATCTAGGCAGCGTTACCGCTGTCCCTGTAGTGTCGTAAGACAGGTCTGTTCTTCCGTTCTGGTCTACCCGTTCTGGTCTTACCTGTTCTGGTCTACCCGTTCTGGTCTTACCCGTTCTATGCAGGCATCACCGCTCGGTCCACCCAAATTGGGTCGCAGGTCATCACCAAATCCATCGCTAGGTGAGGAAAGACTTGATTCAGCGGCTCGTAGATCAGTGAGCGGACCCGATCTACCTCACCCGCCTGGTAGCTTTCTTCTTGGGAGAGGCTGACGCACAGGTATACCTGCACGTACACCAGGCGGCCCATGTTGGTTTGCCGGATGTGATACTCCTGATGGGGAACCTCTTCTAGCGCAGATTTTACGATTGATTCGACCTGCGATCGCTGCGATTCGTCGGGCGATCGCCCCATAATTTGCAGGCCATTTTGAACCACTGTCTGCAGCGGTAGCGGTAGCACCAACATGACCAAGACCAGCACCAAGGCCGGGTCTGCATAGGGAACGAACCAATCCCAAGGGGTATTTTGCAAGAGTAAGATGAGTCCGAAGGCGATCGCAACGGCCCCGCTGATCACCCCATCGATTAGCCAGTTCTTAAAGTCGAGTTCTAATATTTGCGATTGGCTTTGCTTGGCAAATCGGCGCTGTAGCACCGCCATCACCAGGCAGCCTGCAGCGGCAATTAGCGCGTACCACAGTGCTACTCCCGCCTCAATGTCCCGCCCACCATCTAACAGTGCCATCACCGCAGAGAACAAGGCAAACAGCGCCACCAACACAATCGCCATGCCCTTTCCCATGTTCAGGAAGGGCTCAAACATGGCATAGCCAAACGGATAGTCGTCGTCACTGGGGCGCTGTATGAGCTGAGAGATGTAGAGTGACAGGAGCGAAATGGCCAGATGGATGCCTGAAAAGAGGCCATCTAAAAAAATCGCTTCTGAACGGGTCTTGAGGGCAAAGGCTATCCCTAGCGTGGCAATTGCCGCGTTGCCCCAGAGTGTCGCCTTCAGCGCTCTACGTTCAATTCGGTTAGCAGCTGTAATGGCAATGGGAACGGCTGAACGCTCGGTAGAACTGTCGAAAGCGGTTGAGACTGCCTTAGTCATAGAGATGACAGTAACCTGTCAAGAAATGCGTCTGTCTCTCACTAGGGTAGCTCAATTCATTTTTCTACCGAAAAAGCCTGCCTTTTCGAGCTGCGTTACTCAGCAAGCTGGTCTGCGAAAACCTCTTGCGCAAAGCTGAGTGAGAGCATCTTTAGGTTTTGGTAGCGGTCGTCTTCTAGGTGCTCGGGCGCATACACTTCAAAGCTGTTGGGATAGTCGTAGACGCCGTCTTTGAAATGGAAGCCGTAGGTCGCGGAGGCAATGTTGCGCTCGACGATTCGAATGGGACCCTCTTCTAGATTTTCTGTGTAGGGTGAAATATCGGTGAGCTGAGCGGTTTCTAGATCGCGAATCTGCTGCCAGAGGGCGACAAAGCGCGCTTCTGAAACGGTGGTCTCAAATTCTTTGATGGGTTGGTTTTGACCGACTGCCTGCAATCGCAGGGTGGCTTTGATCTGGCCATCTTGATCAATCAGTGTCGTCTCAAAAATTTTGTACTTTGTCAGGGCCTCAGTCGTTGAACGGCCGCCTACGACAGACATGCCGAACTGGTGTACTCGCGGTACAGACTTGTCTGCGTCCGCTTCAGCAGAAAGAGAAAACTTAGGAAGGACTTCAGAGGCGATCGCACTGTAGCCTTCTGGGCCAAACACGGTAAGCCCCAGAGACAGTGCAACAGAGAATAAGCCTAAGCTCTTGACAACCGGGTGACTCAACTGCTGGCCTAATGATTTTCTTTGATATCTTTTCACGCGCTTACCTGGACCTATTCATTACGCTAACGGTATCAATAACTGATGTTAAAAGGTGTTGAAAACTTATCAACAGAGGTTAACTTATCCCCTCGAAAAGCATACCCATATTCCTACTGACATATCTGTTTTGATTAGATAGATGTTTTTAGGTGTTCCCCGTGACGTTCTACATCGGCTATTTCGAGCTAACAAGGCCACTCATTGAAACAAAATATGCTCCAAACTAAATTGCTTTTGAACGCGTTAGCGTCTGATTAAGATGGTTTTTTGTGTATTGAAGGCGATTTCGTGGAGCCATCTCATGTAGCTAGTTATAGAGATAAGTGATTAGGGGCTGCATCAGTATTCAAAAAGAGGTTCAGCAATCCGTACATTATTCTATTTCTTTACAATTCCTTCTTGAATTAAAGCCTTTTTGCCTCGTTAAGCCTCCTTTATTGTTCCCCTTGAGTAGACTCGCGGAACAGAGTAGCCATCGGCAATACACTCGCTATTGGCAACAATGCGCAGACTTTTGGAATAGAAGAATCTTCCGGATACTTTATGCAATATTCACGATGAAAATCTCTTGTTGTAAGGTGGGCGCTGCGGCTTCATTCCTAGTCGGTTCTGATGCTGTTAACCAGCCGTTGTCCAACTGTCACAAAAGATGATGAAACTCGTTTCTAGGTTGGTTACAGTATTAATTAAATAGATATATCCCTGGTCGCTGAAAGCGATTGATGAGATAGTCGCTGGAAGCGATCAATGAGCAAAAGGAAGGCCATGAAGCGGCTGAAGCACTACCGGGCATGTTTGGTTCTGTTGGCGTCTATGGGCATGAGCGTCGGTCAGATTACGGAAGCTGCTAGGGCAGCGTCTTTGACAGCACAGTCGACCGATCTAAAGTCCAGCAGGGCTAGCAGTGAGAGAAATGCCATCAGCCCCACTGCGCCTTTGTCAGTTCAGCAGACGACCAAGCAGGACAATTCGCCCGACGAAACCAGTGAGCCCGTTACTAGCGCCATAGAAGAAGGCATCAACTTTATCCTGCAAAACAACGTAGCAGCGGCCATTGAGGCCTTTCAGAGAGCAGTCGATATCGACCCGGGCTCCGCAGCCGCCCAGTACAACCTTGGCCTTGCCCTCAGGCAAGACAATCAGATGCAGGCAGCGGCGACGGCCTTTTGGCAGGCCACCCAGGCCGATCCGGAGCTGACCCTTGCCTACGTGAACTTGGGCGCAGCCCTGCTAGAAGGCGACAATTTGGACCAAGCGGAAACCTATCTGGCCCGTGCGATTACGCTGGATCCGGAGCTAGGCCTAGCACACTACAACTTTGGACTGCTGCAGCGCCGCCGAGGCAATCAAACGGCGGCTTTTTCGGCTTTTTCAGAAGCGATCGCACACAGCCCATCGGCGCCAGAGTCGCACTACCATATCGGACTGATTTATCAGGAGCAGGGAGAATACGCCCAGGCTCAGCGCGCGTTTGAAAATGCGATTGACATAGACTACGACTATCCAGAAGCGCACTACAACCTAGGCGTATCATTTATTCGGCAAAACAGCCCAGAAACGGCCATCATTGCCTTTACGCGAGCAAGCGACCTAAAGCCAACCTTTGGCCATGCTCACTACGCGAGGGGATTGGCGCTAGCCGAGCTAACGCGCTACGAAGAGGCCAAAGAACAGCTACAAACCGCCAGCAATATCTACATTGCCCAAGGACAGTCCCGGTGGGCCAACATCGCACAACAACAAATTGCGCTGATTGAAAACATCCAATCAGCGCAATAGTCAACTATTTGACCGCAGTCTTCGAGCTTTAGCCGCAAAAAGTGATAGGCCGCTAAACGTCTAGTTCAAACGCACGAGGGTTGCCGCTTTCTAAAAGCGCAAGGTTGTTTTTTAGCTGAGACCAGACCAAGCCTGCGCTCAGCAAAACCAGCGGTGCCGCCATTGCGTAGGCAATCTTCGGCGTGAAGCCAAATATGCACATTCCGGAGGCTAGGAAGACGCAGCTACCTAGGCAAATGCCGAAGAAGGGAAGCTGTAAATCAAAGCCCTGGAGCTTTGAAATAGAGCGGGTGGAACGTTTTTTATACCAGTCGTCAACGGCCCCTTTGAGAACGGCGGAAAAGGCTGCACCAGCGGTGATAGCAATGAACAGACCCGCTGCCAGCATGAAATAGGGTGGGGTTTGTGAGTAGTACATGGGAGCTCGCTTCCGAATGTGGGTGGGTATGTGAGAGACAGATTTAATATGAACAAATATTAACCTGTTTTGACCCCTCAGCGGCTGTTCGTTAGCTGTTTGTCAGCTGTAATGCGCCTGCGAGTTCGGAGGGGACTAGGGCCACGGCTCTTTCTTTTGAGAAGTCTGCGATCGCATCCCACGCCGCGCCAAACAATCGGTTTGGCTGCAAGTCGTCTTTTACTAGGCTCCATAGTCGCTGCACTTCTTCTGTGTGCAGGCGGTTGTCTTCGGTGAGGGCGAGTAGAATTTGTCGTCTGAGGTATTGGCCTTCTTCGGTCATGAGGAATTGGATGCCTAACCCTGCCGTGGGGATAATGTCAAAGCTTTGGTCGGAGCGGGCAATTTGCAGAAGATTTTCCAATCGCTGCCACTGGAATCGGCCATCTTTGAAAAGGACGTCGATTAGGCGACGGCGGAGTGCTTGCGTTTCTGCGGTGAGCAGGCGACGCGCTACGTAGGGGTAGGCGATTTCAATAATCTTGAAGTTTGGGTCTAGGCTAAGGGCGAGACCTTCTTGCGTGACCAGAGAGCGAATAATCAGTGCAAACTTGGCGGGCACCCGGAATGGGTACTCGTACATGATTTCTGAAAACTTGTCTGTCGTCGACTTGAAGTTGAAGTTGCTGACGCTGGCTCCGATGGCGTCTTGAAACACAGTTTCTAGGGCAGGCACCAGCGGACGAACGTCCACATCCGGCATCAAAAATCCCAGCTTTACGAAGTCGTTCGCCAGATCTTTGTAATCGCGGTTAATCAGGTGTACGACCGAATCGACTAGGGTTTCTTTGGTGGTTTGGTCTAGCTGGTCGGTCATGCCGAAGTCGATGTAGGCCATGCGCCCGTCTTCCATGGCAAACAAGTTACCGGGGTGGGGGTCTGCATGGAAGAAGCCAAACTCTAGCAGCTGCCTCAATCCAGATGAAACGCCAATCTCAACGAGGTCACTAGTGGCTAGCCCAGCCGCTTTGACCTTTTCGGTATCGGTCAGCTTGAAGCCGTTTATCCACTCCATCGTCAGCACGTGGGCACTGCAGTAGCGCCAGTAGATGGCAGGCACTTTTACCAAGGGCTCATCTTGGAAATTTGCAGCAAACTTTTCAGCATTTCTTCCTTCGTTGAGATAATCTACTTCCTCAAAAAGCTTGCTGCCAAATTCATCGACAATCAGCGTCAAGTCGTGGCCTAGGTTTAGCGGTAGCCAGGGCGCAATCCAGCCTGCAGCCCACCGCATGATGTACAGATCGCGGCAGATGATGGGCATCAGGTTGGGGCGCTGGACCTTTACAGCGACTTCTTCGCCGCTGTAGAGCCGAGCTCTATATACCTGGCCCAAGCTTGCCGCCGCGACGGGCTCCAAGGGGAAAAAGCTGTAAATCTCTTCGGGCGTACGGCCCAAATCGTTGTAGATGATTTGGCGGGCAACGTCACTGGAGAAGGGGGGAAGCTGGTCTTGCAGCTTAATTAGCTCTTCTAAAAAGCTGGGTTTGATGAGGTCGGGTCGTGTGGAGAGTGCCTGACCCACTTTGATAAAGGTTGGACCCAGCTGGGTGAGAATCTGCCTCAGACGAATTGCTCGCCTTTCTTGGTTGGCTTCGCTACGCTTGAAGAGATGGTCGAACAGGAGGCTGAGCGCAAAGGTGCCCAACATCCAAGAAACTGTCAGCGTACGCCAGAGAACAATGAGTGGCCGTCGCCTGTAGTGTTTAGCGATCGCCTGCCAGTCGTAGCGACGCTTCCCGTGAGGTTCGGCAGCATTTCCAGGGACAGTAAAGTCAGTCATAGTAGGTGATACGTGGCCGTAGCCCTTGTATTCCTCTTCATTGTAGTATACAAAAATACAAAAATCTTAAGGGTACAGGCGGATTTCCGCCCTGCGAAAATACTTCTTTAGGTACTAATTTTTAGAGTCTGATTACTTCTAGAGAGGGCCTTGCTGTTTACGCTTGCTAGGTAGGGTTCCCCGGCGTCTCGGTGCACTGTTCTGCTAGTGCAAGGTTCTTCTGGACTTTGTTTGATAGGGCTTGTTTGATGGGGCTTGTTTGATAGGGCTTGTTTGAATGATTGAACCGAGCTTGATTGGAATGCTGTGGGCGGTCGGAATGATGGCGATCGCAATTGGCATATCTAGCTGGCAGCGGCTAGGTCTGACAAAGTCGCTGGCTGTGGCGACGGTAAGGACGATTGCGCAGCTGCTCTTTGTAGGCGTTTTTCTGGCGGCTATTTTTGCGAGTCGTCAGCCGCTGGCTGTGATTGCGGTGCTGGTTGGGATGGCGACCATTGCAGCTGTCGTTGCCCGCAACCGAATCGATAAAGACTTGCCAAGATTGTTGAAGTGGGTCTGGCTGGCGGTCTTCATTAGCGGCTTCACGACGATGGTGTATGTGAACCTGTTGGTGATTCGCCTTGACCCTTGGTATGACCCGCGCTACCTGATTCCGCTGACGGGCATTGTGCTAGGGAATGCGATGACGGCGGCTTCTATCTCTGGGGAGCGGTTGGTGAAGGCGCTGCGAAATAACCGAATTGAGATTGAAACGCACCTTAGCTTGGGGGCGACGGCTACGCAGGCGATCGCCACCTACCGCAAGTCGGCTGTCACTGCCGGACTCATCCCGACGATGAACGCCATGATGGTCGTGGGATTGGTTACGTTGCCAGGCACGATTACAGGGCAGATTCTGGCGGGCGCGGATCCTTTGGTGGCCGCAATTTACCAAATTTTGATTATGTTTATGCTGGCGCTTGCCAACCTGATTGCAGCATTGGTGGTGACCTACGGTATTGCCAGACAGTTTTTTACGCCTGCGATGCAGCTAATTGACCCGAGGCACTGATGAATTTTTAGGGCTTGGGAAGGGCCTGTTTTAGGGCTTTAGGTCTCGCGCTCTCGAACAAAGCCATTCAGGTCTGGTCGATAGCGGGCCATGAAGTCGCCTTCGGCGCTGTAGAGCTCGACGGGAATTTGAGCCTGGGTGCTCAGAAGGGTGAGTTGCTGGAGTAGCTGGTTGCTCTGGTCGACATATTCGGCTTCTGAGATGATTTCTTGGCGCTCGTCGGGCGGGGTAATCGACTGGTCTACCACTACGTCGTAGCCCTGGAATAGGTCTACGCGGACGCTTTTTCCCTGTACTGAGTAGGTGCATTTTTGATCGGCTGTGACGCCGCAGACCAGATAGAAACCAGGTTCTACGGGTTGAAAGTTGAATGCGACCTGCTGGCTCTCTTCTGAGTTGCTCAGGGCGGTGGTGTAGCGCTGGAGTAGTGCTTCTACTTCGGAATGGGCTATGGATTTGTCGGGGACTTCCTGCAGCTGGTTGATGGCGCTTTGCCAATTGTCGACAGCGACGGTCCACTGGCTGTCAGTTTCGGCGCGCTGGGCGGCAGCGGCTAGCTGCTTGGCGCTCGATAGGGTGCGATCGCCACTGCGCTCTATCTCGGTCCGCTCTCGGGCTGCCTGATACTGCTCGTCGTATTCGGGCAGTAGCTGTTGCGCCTCGGCGTAGGCCTTGGTTCCCTGTGGAATTTGCCTTAGGTTGCCGACGGCTAGCTCCCAGTCGGCTAGGGCGGCTTCCCAGTCTTCTAGAGAGCTGGCAACCTCTACCCGCTTGGTGCCCCGGCTAGCTGCCTGCTGAGCCTGAATCAAGGCTGCTTCTGCATTGGATTCGGTTTCGATCCGAACCAAAATGGTCGAAAGGTTTGCCCGGTACTCTACCAGCTTAGTGTCGGCAAGCTCGCGTACTGGGCTGTCAGCAGGAACTGCCGACAGCAGGTTGATAGATTCTCGCCATTCGTCGGCAATTTCTTTCCAGGTGGATTCTGAATGGGGGGGATTTTGAGACTTTACAGCGGCGCTGTAGGCCTTGCCTTGTGCTTCGGTGACTAGGTCGAGCGATTCGATTTGGTGCTCGTATTCTGGCAGGATTTGTTGGGCTTGACCGTAGTAAGGCGACCAGACCGGAATGGGGTCTAGCAGTTGGATAGAGCCTTGGAGCTGCTGCTTGGATTCGTTGACGGCTTCTAGGGTATTGTCTACCCGCAGTTTGCCGAGGGCTTCATCCCCTTGTACTTGGGCGGTTTGAATGCGATCGCACCGACCAAACACGCAGGGCCGACTCAAAATGAAGCCCAAAATACCGGCTACCAGCAGTCCAAAGGTGCCGACAAACAGCCAGGGATTGCCTTGGGATTGTTGCCGCCACTGCTCTCGCTGGCGCTGCACTTCACCTTCGTCGATAACGCCGACTTCTTCGTAGCGTTCATCGGTGTCGTCATCGGTCTCCACTTCTTCTAGGTAGTAGTCCGACTCATCGTATTCGCCGTCTTCTGCATCGGCGGAGATGTCGTCAGCGGTGTCAGCGTAGGTGGAATAGTCTGCTTCGGAATAGTCTGCTTCGGCATAGTCTGCTTCGGCATAGTCCGTGTCGGGATGGTCTGCTTCGGCATAGTCTGCTTCGGCATAGTCCGCGACAGCGTAGTCTGTGTCGCTGTCGCTCGGTAGGTTGGAGGGTGGGTCAATTTCGAGGGCAAAATCGGTGCTGATCGTGCCGTCAATCGCAGAGATATCGTCGACTGCCGCGATGGAGAAGTCGTCCGCTTCGCCTTCGAAGCCATCTTCGCCAAAGTTTGTTAGCCCGTAGCCTGCTGCCAAGGCTGACATGTCTAGGGCATCTGACAAGTCGTCTTCAGAGGGGGGGGCTGGTGCGATCGCAGTTTCCGCTGCACTGTTGACCTCTGCGTTATCACCACCGGGTAGCTCTTCAATAGAGTCTAAAGACACTATCTCAATTTCGGTCGCTTCAGCCTCTACGGCTTCTGGTTCTGCTTCAATCGGGGCAGTGCCTACTGCGATGTCTAGTGCGGTTTCTTCTTTGACTTCCTCTCCACCTTCCTCTTCGCCTTCCTCATTTAGTACGGTCTCTGCAACAAAAACGTCAGCGAGTGGTTCTTCTTCCTCTGTTTCCTTTGTTTGTGAGGCTGTATCAGTTTCTTCTGGGTGTTCGATTAGCGCTGTCGGCTCAGTTTCTTCGGGTGAGAGTTCTCTGTCGGGCGCTTCTAGAAGGACTTCTTCAACAGAAATTTCTTCAGTGGGGGATGCTTCGATTGTTTCAGGTGCGATCGCGTCAGCTACCGCTGAGAGGTCACTTCCCTCTTCCTCTTCTTCAATAGAGAGTTCAGCCGAGTCTTCAGCCGAGTCCTCAGCAGCAGAATCGTCTACAAAAAGTTCATCTATCAACAAACCATTGGCAGAAGGCAGTTCCTCTGAGACGGGTTCATTATCTAGGTCTTCGTGAGAAGAGACCAGCTCATCGAGTGAGAGGTTTGTTTCCTCTAATGAGGTGGTATTAGCTGTTGTTTCTGAGCTGTCTTCAGTATCAAATAAGCGTTCTTCTAAGTCTGCGTCTTGAGGTTCTGCGGTGCTTTCAGCTTCAAGCTCGCTCCCTGGCGACGTCTCGAATAGAAGGGACTCTAGGCTGACCTGTTCGGACGGTTGCCCGTTTTCAGAATATTCCTGTTCGTTTTCTAATTCACTCTCAAATTCATTATCTGAAGGTTCTTCTTCTGAAGGTTCTTCTTCTAAAGGTTCTTCTTCTAAAGGTTCTTCTTCTACCCGTTCAATTTCTGTGATGTCGCCGTTGCTAGGTGAGTTGCTAGGTGAATTGTCCTCGAAGGCAAAAATGCCTAGGCTGCTGGTATCGTTGTTCCCGATGGTTTCGAAGGAGGTATTTTCGAGCTGGACGTCGTCGGTTTGGGGCGAAGTAACGTCAAACAGATCGATATTTTCGGGTGTGCTGACTAGGGGGCTTTCGGTCGCTGCGAAGGCGGAGGAGAAATCTACTTCGGGTAAGGATGAAAGGCCGGAAGTTGTAGCTACCGCGGGCAGCTCATCTGCCAGGTCAAAAAAGTCTGTGGTGGCTGGGCTGCTCGTAGCAGCGGTCGCAGCAGGCAGCTCCACCGTTGGCAAATCCAGCTCGGACGATGCCAAAGTGGGCGCTTCCCCGGGTAGAGAAAGCTCTTCTGGTGTTTCAGGAATGATGACTTCAGGCGCGTTTAGTCCTTCGGATAGGTCTGCTTCTAGGTCGGCGCTGACGCTGATTGGTTTGCTGGAAATGACTGCAGAGGCGTCATCCAGGTTGGCTGCTATGTGTTGATCTGCCCCTAACTCAAGCGATAGGTCAGCCCCTGACTCAAGACGTTGCTCAAGGCTGCGCAGGCTTTCGGCATCTTCGGTATCTTCTAGTGCTAAGGTCAGATCCATCTCAGGCTCTATGTCTAGCGGCAAATGGTCAGCCGCTAACTCTGAGAGCACCAAGTCTTCTTCGCCCTCAGGCAGCGAAATCAAAGCCGGTGGCTCGCCCGTTTCGCCAGACAAAATTTCCTCAAACACCAAGCTTTTATCGAGCTTGTCGTGACGCTGCGGTGTTGTGTTGACTAGAGAGCTATTGGCCAACTGGGCGTCGGAGCCCTCTATCGGTAGCGTATCGGCTAGCTCTGCGACCGATACGCTGTTTCCGTTTAGCTCGGCTGCTCGCTCCTCTGAGTCGGCTTTGGGTGCGTCTGCTTCGGCCTCATCCACGCTGGCATCGCCAAAAAGATCGTCAAATCCGTCGTCTACTTTCCAGGTAAACGAGCGCATGGTGAACGGTTTGGCCTCGCTCAGGTGCTTTAGGTATAGCTGCACCGCCACTTCATCAATAGAATCGGAAATATCGGCGACTTCTTCTGGTAGCCCAGTTGTGTCAAATTGGTCCCGCAGGTGTTGCTCTAGCCAGTCTAGGGTGTCTGACGCTCTCGGTTCTGCCTTCGCACTATCTAGGGGATACTCCACCAGCACCATGACTTTTTCGCGACCGAGGGTGCAGCGGGCCGTGGTTTGGGGCGGGGTGTCACTCTGCTCAGCCAGTGCCTGAGTCAATTCTGCTGACAAAGTATCGAAGGTAAGTGCAGACATAGAACGGGAGCATTCACACAGAACGCTAATATTTCTAAGGATAAAAGGTCGTTGGGAGCGTCAAATCGAGGATAGACGATTTCGGCCAACTGTTCGTACAAGCGGTAGGTCTTTCCCTCTTGAGAGGGTAGGCTACAGCCTCAACATGAGCAAGTTAATGGATTGCTACTACCCCAGTCTTCACTAAAGAACAATAAAAATTGATTTGCAAAACCGTAAATTCATCTAATTAACTAGTTTTAATGATTTAAATGTTGCCATTGGCAGATCAACCGTTAGAAGTAATTACTACTTCAGTCGTGTTAGTGCGCTGTCAGGCCGAATGACCCTCCGTAGAAGCAAATCGGCGAGGCGAAGCAGGTGCAGCAGCGCCTCGCACAGAAGTGAACCCGTGTAGATAAGGAAATGAATCAACCATGGACATTTTGATTGTGGAAGATGAGGCCGACATTGCCGAACTCATTAAGCTGTATTTGTCTAAGGAAGGATTTACTTGTCATATTTGCCGGGATGGTAACACTGCCCTTGAGCGCTTTAAAGTGATTCAGCCGGATTTAATTATTTTAGATCTCATGCTGCCAGGGTTAGATGGCTTGGAAGTTTGCGCTAGAATTCGCCAACAGCAAGAGTCGAAAGATCCTTACATCATGATGTTGACGGCAAAGGGTGAGGAAATAGACCGGATTATTGGCCTTTCGACGGGCGCCGATGACTATATGGTGAAGCCTTTTAGCCCGAGGGAGCTAGTGGCTCGGGTTCGGGCTGTGCTTAGGCGAAGCCTCAGAAGCAATCGGCAGACTGCGGCTTCTACCTATCAGACCACCCATTTCACTGTGGATGTTGACCGGCGAACTGCCAGCCAAAGTCCCGTTCAACTTTCTAGCCAACTTTCCAATCAAAGCCCCAGCGAGCGGACCCAGCCAGGACTTGAGGCAGAGGATGCCCAAACCGCGCTCAAACCAGACATCTCCCGCCCACAGGACTCAGATGCAACACCCCCACCTTCAAGCTTAGAACTCACGCCGTTGGAGTTTGACCTGCTGGCCACCTTTATGAGCTATCCGGGGCGGGTATGGAACCGGGCTCAGCTGATTGAACGGCTCTGGGGAAATGACTTTTTTGGGGATGAGCGGGTGGTTGATACGCATATTGCGCGTCTGCGGAAGAAGATAGAGCCCGACCCCTCTTCGCCGACCTTTATTAAAACTGTTGTCGGCGTGGGATATCGGTTTGAAGATTGATGGGGATAAAACTCAGCCTGAGAGCAGCTTGGCCGACCAGTTGAAGCGTCGAGCTAGGGCGTCTGTGCGGGGCTCGGCGAATGCTACGCTGCGCAGTCGGCTGTTGGTGTCGCAGCTGATTGTGTTGGCGGTGACCGTCAGTACGCTGGCAACGGTGAGTCGGCTCTCGACGCCGCGCTACTTTGTGGTGACTTTGGAGCGGATGGAGCGCCAGGGCGTGCGGATTCAGCAGGTGGTGAAGGGGCAGCTGCTGCAGGGCTTTGAAGATGCCTGGATTCGGGGGATGCTGTGGTCTTTGGTGTTGGGTGGGTCGACGGCGGGGGCGGTGAGCTACTGGCTATCGCGGCGGATTACGCGGCCGCTGCTACGGATGGAGACGGTGACTCAAAAGTTTGCGGCGGGTGACTTTTCTTCGCGGGTGCCGACGTTGGAGATTCCAGAATTTGATCGGCTAGGCCATAGCTTTAACCGGATGGCGGATGACCTAGAAGGGGTGGAGCAACGGCGACGCGAGCTGGTGGGCGATCTGTCCCATGAGCTACGGACGCCGCTGACGATTGTGAAGGGGTATTTGGAAGGATTGGCGGATGGGGCGATCGCACCCAATTCTGAAACCTATGGCCGCCTAGTGAGAGAAACGGAGCGACTGCAGCGACTGGTCGACGATCTTCAGCAGCTATCTAAGCTGGAAACGGGCTATCTGCCGATAGAAACGCAGGAGATGAACCTGGCCGCGCTCGTGCTCCAGGTCAGAAACCGCTTTGCCGATCAGCTTCTGGAATCTGATCCGCGTCGGCTCACTGTCGACATTCCGGCAACGCTTCCTACTGTGCTAGCAGATCCGGCGCGGGTGGAGCAGGTGCTGGTAAATCTGCTGAGCAACGCGCTGCGCCACACAGATAGCGGTGAAATTAATTTACGTGCCTTTACGCAGCAGAGTGAGCGGGGGCGCTTTGTGTGGGTTGCGGTAGCAGATACGGGGGTGGGCATTGCGCCTGACGATATTCCCCATGTGTTTGAGCGGTTTTGGCGGGCGGATAGGTCGCGCGATCGCAGCTCTGGTGGTTCGGGGCTTGGCTTGGCTATTTGTCGCCGGTTGGTAGAGCTGCAGGGCGGCCAAATTACCGTAGTAAGTGAGCTAGGCAGGGGCAGCACCTTTAGCTTTTCCTTACCTACCTATGCGGCTATGTGAAGACTAAAACAACACGGTAGGCTTTTCAGTATTTTTGCGGCCAGTATCGAATCACAAAGATAGATTTTATACGCAGTCACACTGAAGCCATGAATTTGCCTAGCCAGTCTTCTAGACGCTTATCGGGTCACTTAGGTCAAAACCATCCGAGCCAGGGCCATTTGACGAAAGCAGTAACGAACCAAAGCCGTTATGCAAATGCCCGCAAGGCAGGTGGCTCTGCGCAGGCAGCCACTGAGCACAGCAAACCCCTCTTCAGAAATCAGTACGAAATTGTACGGCGATTGGCCCGTGGTGGATTTGGTACGACCTACCTGGCAAAAGATGCGATCGCTCTTCACGACCGCGCCTGCGTCATCAAGCAAATTCGATACAAGCAATCCACCCCTCACACCTCTACAGAAAAAGCCTTCAATCAGGAGCGCAACCATCGACGCTTTCAGAAGGAGGCTCGCATCATGGCGCGTCTAGGCCGCCACAGCCAGCTACCCTGCCTACTCGATCACTTTGTAGAAAATGAGCAGTTTTACCTGGTGCAGGAGCACATTGCTGGCAACACTCTGAGCCAAGAGCTTCACCGCAGCGGCCCGCAGACCGAAGCGCAAGTCAAGGCATTTATAAAGGACATGGTCCCCATCATCCGCTATGTGCATCGCCACAATCTGCTGCACCTCGATATCAAACCTTCTAACATCATTCGCCGGAGCCAAGACCAAAAGCTGGTGCTCATCGATTTTGGCGCGGTTCGCCGGTATTTTGGAGAAGGTGGCATTGGGGCAGATGGCTTGGTGAGTTCGGAGCGCTGCACGGGCACCGTGGGCTTCTCCCCTGCCGAGCAATTGGCTGGCCAGCCAGTACCTGCGAGCGATCTCTATGCGCTCGGCGTTACCTGCCTGTATTTGCTTACGGGCTGCTCGCCGCTCGACTTTGCCACTTCTCCTAAGGGGCAAAACCTCCGCTGGCAAGAGTCTGTGCAGGTGAGCAGTCACATGCGCTATCTACTGCAGAAGATGCTGCATCCAGAGGCTGGCCAGCGCTTTCAGTCTGTTGATGAACTCGATCAGGCCCTGGGATTGGAACATCACTACACCGAACTGCAGGTGTGTATGACCCATGAGCCCTACGGTGACTACATTGGCAGCGAGCGCTTTGAGCGCCCGGAAGCCTGCTTGCTCGATAGCTACGTGAAGACCACTGCGCAGTCGGGGGCAGCGCGCCGGGCTAGCTCTATCCGCCGCTGGCAGCAGCGTCGTCGCCGTTTCAAGTCCTTCACGCCTAAGTAAGCAAAGAGACCAGGTAAAGAGAGCAGTCAAGCGCGCTTTAGGTGCGGGCAGCTGTGATGGCTTGCTAAGCGCTTGCGTTCTCCTGATTGGTAGCACTGACGGGTACCTGGGTACCTGGAAGGCAGGCCAGAATAATGTTTACCGTTTGTTGGCTGCCAATGGTGGCTAGCAAACGGTCGCCTGTGAAAATACCCCATCGACCAGACGGAAGCTGAGCAGCTCTAAATTTCATGGTTTTAAGTGGTTTTGCTATCTATAGTCGAGATGGTGGCACGGTAGAGCGATAAGTTCCTGTGTCGTTGGGCGTAAATCTTTTGAGGAGAGAATAATAATAATAGAGGAGCTATCCCGACCTGCGCTGTGGTCACCCTTTCAAAGGGGCATTACCTCGGTTGGGTGGCTTCGGGGCGCGAGCTTGTTTGCAAATTTTCGTTGGTTTCGGGTAGCTGGCCAATCAGCCATTGGTCAACCAGCTGGTGAAGCTCGTTGGCAAGCTCGTCGTAGAAGAAATGGCCTGCGTTTTCTATTTCTACAAAGGTGAGATGGCGATTGAGTGTGTTGACATATCGGCCCCAAGAGATAGGAATGATGCGATCGCACTTACCCCATAGCAACAGCACCGGAATCTGTACCTGTTCGATAAGGGGTTTGGTCGCTGGGCTGAACTGCTCAGAGGTGCGTGACTTGACCAAATAGCAAAACATTCTCGCTGCACCTCGCTCTCGGGTCGGCTTCACGAAGCTATCGACGAGGTCTGGATCTACTCGGCTGGGGTCTTGGGCGATCGCGCGCAGGGCAGACCGAATCAACCAGGGCTGACGCACCAGCCTAAACAAAGGGCGAAGCAGCAGCGGCGAAGCAAACCACCGCTCGACGACTGCGCCGACCTGGGAGGCGGAGCCGCCGATCTCTTGCCGGGCGGCAGGCAGCGTCAGCATGATTAGCCTGGCTACCGGATCGGGATGGCGCACGGCCAGCTGCAGGGCTACTACCGACCCTAGAGAGTGACCCATCAGTATCATGGGCCGACGTAGAAATGTTTGCCAAAAGGCCATGACCTGCGCCACCCACAGATCGGTGTCGACAGGGCAGGCCACCTTTTGCGAGCCGCCAAATCCCAGCAAGTCTAGTGCGTATACCGGACGCTCTGCGGCGAACCAGGTCAAATTTTCTCGCCACTGGGCCAGGCTAGAGCCAGCGCCATGGATTAGCAACAGAGGGGCTTTGTCTGCGATGCCTGGGGCTTCGGCAAGGTGAGTGTACCGAATTCGCCAGCCGCGCCACATCCAAATTCGCTGCTCGCCAAGCCTAATCACAGACCCCTTTGCGGACGGGCTCGCGAACGGGTTCTCTGCTGGTCTCTGATTTAACCTGTTCATCGCCACGTATCTGTCGCTTTACTTCTAACCTACAGCTTTGCGCCTAACCCACAGCTTTGCGCCTAACCCACAGCTTTACGGCTAGCCCACAATCCCGCATGCTAGAAATCGGCGTCGTGAGCTGGCTGAGCGAACAGGCCAACCTCACCGTCAATGCAACGTAACGTTAGGAGATAGCCCCATGGATCCCGTCAAGCTGATGAAGCAAGAAGTTGGTCGAGCTGCTGCCGCGCAGGTAAAGTCTGGCACTGTTGTAGGCTTGGGTACCGGATCGACGACAGCCTTTGCTATTCAGTTTATCGGCGAACGCATCGCCGCTGGGGAACTGACCGATATCGTCGGCATTCCCACCTCATTTCAGGCTTCTGTGCTGGCAAAGCAGCATGGCATTCCGCTGACAACGCTCGATGAGGTTGACCATATTGACATTGCTATCGACGGGGCAGATGAAGTGGATCCGCAGATGAACCTGATAAAAGGAGGGGGCGCTGCCCACACTCGCGAGAAGGTCGTTGACGGGCTAGCTGAGAGATTTGTAGTAGTGGTCGATAGCTCAAAACTCAGCGACAAGATTGGCACCATTTTTGCGCTGCCGGTAGAGGTATTGCCGATGGCTGTTGCGCCGGTGACTAGGGCGCTCGAAAAGCTGGGCGGCAAGGTAGAAATGCGCATGGGTGTGCAGAAAGATGGCCCCGTGATTACCGATCAGGGCAACATGGTGCTCGATGTCACTTTCAATGGCATAGACAATCCGAGCGAGATGGAAAAAACAATCAACAATATCCCTGGCGTTTTAGAAAATGGCCTGTTTGTAGGGCTTGCCAGTGAGGTCTTGATTGGTGAAGTCAAGGACGGAGAGGCTACGGTGCGCAGCATGTAGTTTGAGAGGCTTAGAATCCTCACTCTCTATAAGCTGTACCCATAGGATTTATCTGTCTTGATGGGAAAACTGATGACGTCGTAATGCGCCATGGGAAGCTAGCGCCGGGTTTGTCCGGGTGCTAGCTGAGTCGCTTTGGGCTTAGGGATGGATTCTACGCAACTGTCAGGGTACTGCTTTACTGAAAAACTCTACGAGGGCGATCGCACGGTGGTGTACCGGGGCATTCGCGAACAGGATCGTCATCCGGTGGTCGTAAAGCTGCTGAAGGATGACTATCCTAGCTTTAGCGACCTGGTGAAATTTAGCAATCAGTACAGCATTGCGAAAGATCTGAACCTGCCGAATGTGGTGACCCCTGTGGCTTTGTTGCCCTGTGGTCACGGCAGCGCCTTGGTGATGAATGACTTTGGCGGCTGCGCGCTCAATCAGTTTTTGGCGCAGCTGTTCGACCGGCCTAAGTTGGGCGATCGCACCGCCGATCTGATTCTCTTTTTTCAAATCGCACTGCAGATTGCAGAAGCCCTAGACGGCCTCGGCAAGCAGCGAATTATTCACAAAGACATCAAGCCCGCCAATATTGTCATCAACCCCGAGAGCAAGCAAGTTAAGCTGATTGACTTTAGCATCGCTTCTACGCTGCCTCGCGAGACGCAACAGATTCAGACGCCGAACGTGCTGGAAGGCACGCTCGACTATCTCTCTCCTGAGCAGACCGGTCGCATGAACCGGGGCATGGACTATCGCAGTGATTTTTATGCCTTTGGAGTGACGTGCTATGAGCTGCTGACAGGGGCGCTGCCGTTTAAGGCGGATACGCCGATGGAGATTGTTCACGGGCACTTGGCCAGGCAGCCGGTAGCTCTCGCGGCCCAGTGCGAGCTACCGGCTGAGCAGCTGTCGATGGTTTCGGCGATTGTGCTGAAGCTGATGGCCAAGAATGCGGAAGATCGCTACCAGAGTGCTTTTGGGCTGAGGCATGACCTTGAAACCTGTCTCCATCAGCTCAAAGATACTGGCTGTATTGAGCCTTTTACGTTGGGTCGTCAGGATGTGAGCGATCGCTTCATGCTGCCCGAAAAACTCTATGGCCGACAGGCAGAGGTCGCCCGGCTGCTAGCGGCCTTTGAGCGCATTAGCCAGGGCAGTACCGAGATGATGCTGGTAGCCGGTCATTCAGGCATCGGCAAGACGGCCATTATCAATGAGATTCATAAGCCGGTTACCCGTCAGCGCGGCTACTTTATTTCAGGCAAGTACGACCAGCTGCAGAGAAACGTTCCGCTGCTGGCCTTCATTCAGGCGTTTCGGGGCCTGATCAAAGGGTTGCTGAGTGAGAGCGATCGCAACATCAAACAGTGGAAGCAAAAAATCCAAGGCGCTCTGGGCAACAACCTGGCCAACAACAGCCAGCTATTGATTGAGGTGATTCCAGAGCTGGCCAGCATTCTTGGCCCACAACCTCCGGCTGCGGTGCTGACAGGTCAAGCTGCCGAAAACCGCTTCAATCGGCTGATGCAAAAGTTTGTGCAGGTATTTAGCGGGCCGCAACACCCGCTAGTTATCTTTTTAGACGATTTGCAGTGGGCCGATACGGCTTCTCTCAAGCTGTTGCAACAGCTCATGCAAGACAATGGGCATCTCCTAATCATCGGCGCATACCGAGACAATGAGGTCAGCCCTGGGCACCCGCTGCTACAGGCAATCGAAGAAATTCGTGACCCGCAGTTAGGGCTATTAGCCCCTGGCAACAATATCGAAAACAACAGCGCTGACAACAGTTCTGGACAAAAGCGCGACAGTATCGAGGATGGGGAGACGGCTACTGACAGCGGGCATCTCAACACGCTAAACCTGAGCCCGCTGTGTGAAAATGACTTCGCCCATTTGGTAGCAGATACCCTACGCAGCGACCTTGCCTTTGCCCGTCCTCTGGCAGAAGCCCTGTACCAAAAGACCGGCGGTAATCCCTTTTTCTCCTCTCAGCTGTTGCTCGCGCTACAAGCCGAGAATAAAATTACTTTCTCCCAAACATCACGCCGCTGGAAATACGACATTGATAAGATTCGCAGCACTCTGCTGACAGATAACGTGGTGGAGTTTATGAGTGCGCAGATTCAAAAGCTGCCGCCTGCGACTCAATCCGCGCTGATGATGGCGGCCTGCATCGGGGCTCAGTTTGATTTGGCAACGTTGGCGATCGCTGCTGAAACAACCGCAGCCGCCATTGCAGAAAATCTGTGGCAAGCGCTCCAAGAAGGCCTCATCTTGCCGACCGATGATAGCTACAAAGCCTTCATCGGTGACCCTGCTGCCTCTGTTCTTTCACTAGAGCCGCTACTGAAGAACGTTTCAGCGCAGGCCAATCCCACCTACCGATTCCTCCATGATCGGGTGCAGCAGGCTGCCTACGCTTTGATAGAACCCGAACAACAGGCCAAAACGCACTACCTCATTGGCCAGCGGCGTCTACAGCGCAGCACGCCCGATCAGCAAGAACAACAGCTTTTTGACATTGTTAACCATCTGAACCAGGGAATAGAGCTAATCGCTTCAGAGGCTGAGCGAGAACAGCTGCTGCAGCTCAACCTGCGAGCCGGACAAAAGGCTCAGGCCACCGTTGCCTACGCCGCCGCACTCAAATACTTTTCAACAAGTCTTTCGCTGCTGCCAGAGAACGGCTGGCAGTCTCGATATTCTCTCACTTGCTCACTTCACAATTTCGCCGCCGAAGCGGCCCTTTTTACGGGTGATTTGGTGACGATGCAGTACCACATCAACAGGGTCTGTGAGCAGGGCAAAACTTTGCTAGACAAAGCTCAAGCCTACGAGATTCAGATTCAAGCTGCGATTGGACAAGAATACTTTTTGCAGGGCATTGACGTGGCGAGCAAGGTGCTGGCTCAGCTGGGCATAGCGCTACCTCAGCACCCGACTGCTGAGATGAATCGTGAGATAATTTCCAAGACGGCTGCTCGGCTTAGTCAGCATTCAACAGATGGCCTTTTGCAACAGCCGGAGATGGACGATGCGATCGCTTTGGTGATGTTGCGATTGCTGACCAAAGCGGCGGCGGCAGCTTATGTCGCGCAGCCAGAACTCATGCCCTCGCTGGTATGTACGGGCATTGACCGCTGCCTTGAGTTTGGGAACAGCTCGCTGTCTGCCTTTTTCTACAGCTGGTATGGGGTTATTCTTTGTGGCGTTAGCGGCAAGGTAGCGCAGGGCTATCAGATGGGGGCGCTGGCGCTGCAGCTGCTAGAAAAGTTTCCTTCTAAGGAGGTGCACAGCCGGGTGATTGTCTTGGTTCAGCATTTGATCAACCCTTGGCAGTCTCATATAAAACACTCTCTTAGCCCGCTGCAAAAGAACTATCAGCTCGGGCTAGAGAATGGCGACAGTGAGTATGCAGCGCTCTCTGCCTGTCACTACAGCTTGCACGCCTATTTGGCCGGTCACACTGTAGAAAAGCTAGCGACTAAGATAGGTCGCTATCGCGATGGTATCCGGCAGCAACAGCAGGAGAGTGCCTTTCAGTACATCAGCCTTTATCAGCAAATCATGTTTAATTTGCTTGGGCAGAGCGCTTCTCCGACTGAGATATCGGGTGAGGCCTATTGTGAAGCGACCACGCTGCCGCTACAGCTGGCGGTAAATGATATTGTTGGGCTCTCTCTTTTCTACAGCCATAAGGGAATTTTGGCGACGCTGTTTGGTGAATATGATCTGGCACTGACCGCGTTTGCGAGGGCGCGCAACTATATCGATGGGATTGTGAGTTCGCCTTTGCTGGCGGCGTTTGTTTTTTATGAGTCTTTGGCTGCGATCGCACGTCAACCCGACCAGTCTACAGCTGCTCTCACCGAAAGCCATTCTGAAAACCATTCTGAAAGCCTTTGGCAACGCGTCGCCGACAATCAGCAGCAGCTGGCAACTTGGGCAGAGCATGCGCCAATGAATCACCTGCACCGCTGGCACTTGGTGGAGGCCCTGCGATGTGCGAAGGGAAAAGAGGCTACTAATGGAGAGAAGGTTGGGCAGAACAAGGCGGCGGCTGTAGACCATTTTGATCAGGCGATCGCACTGGCTCAGGCCCATGAATTTGTGCAGGAAGAAGCGATTGCCCATGAGCTAGCTGCCGAATTTTACCTCGCGTGGGGGAAGGTGCGGGTCGCGCAGAGCTACTTGACCGATGCCTACTATGCCTACAGCCGATGGGGGGCTAAAGCCAAAATTGCCGACCTGGAAAAGCGCTACCCCAAGCTGCTCGAAGACATTTTGCAGCCCGCTGCCCGCACCCACGGAAGCGTTCGCCTTACCTACCGGGCGACTCACGCCTCTAGCACGAGCGGTACGGGCATCTCAAATGTGATTGACCTAAACACTTTGCTGCACACTTCCCAGGCCCTCTCCAGCGAAATCGAACTCGACAAGCTGCTGGCCATCTTGCTAGAAGCTGCCATGAAAAACGCGGGCGCAGACAAATGTCTTTTGTTAATGCCCGCTTCAGCAACAGAAGCGCAAGACAATGTAGCTGAGCACAGCTGGGTGATCAACGCTTTCTCAGATCTTAGTCATCCGCCTGTATTGCTGCAGGCTCAGCCGCCTAGGCACGGAGAAGATCTGCCCATTAGCTTATTTAATCAGGTCAAACACACTCGCCAGCCAGCGGTGATCTTCAATGCGGTGGTGCATCCGAGGCTGAGCAATGACCCGTATATCCTTCGCTATCATCCCAAAAGTATTCTCTGCACGCCTATTGTCAATCAGGGCAAGCTCATTTCCATTCTCTATTTGGAAAACAACCTGACCATTGGCGCATTTACCGACCACCGAGTAGAAGTGCTCAATTTGATTTGCACTCAGGCGGCGATCTCTCTGGAAAATGCCAGCTTGTACCGCCAGGCACAGCAAGCCCTTAGCCAGCTCCAGGCTTCGCACATGCAGCTGGTGCAGAGTGAGAAGATGTCTGCGCTGGGCGGCCTAGTGGCAGGTGTCGCCCATGAGATAAACAATCCTGTGAACTTTTTGCAGGGTAACCTCAAGCCCGCGCTCAACTATGTGGAAGATTTGCTGGGTGTGTTGGAGATGGTAGAAGCCGATGAGGAAAGGGAGAGGATTCTCGAAGAGATAGAAGAGATTAACCTAGACTTTATCCGTGAGGATTTGCCAAATCTTTTGCATTCTATGAGCTTTGGCATTAGCCGCATTCGCGACATTAGCACCAGCCTTAGAACATTCTCACGGGAGGATAGAGAACACAAAATTGCGTTTAATCTGCATGACGGCATCGATAGCACGCTGTTGATTTTGAAGCATCGTTTGCGGTCGGGGGGGAGTCAGCCTTCTATCGAAGTGGACAAGCAATATGGTGAGCTGCCCATGGTGGAGTGCTTTGCCGGTCAGCTCAATCAGGTGTTTATGAATCTGATTGCCAATGCTATTGATGCGCTCGAAGAGCATGACGAACAGAGAGCGCTTGCTGCGATCGCACAAACCCCTAGCAAAATTACGATTACCACTAGCCTAGAAAATTCTGACGTTGTTAGGATTGCGATCGCAGACAATGGCCCTGGCATGGATGAAACCGTGCAGGCTCGAATTTTTGACCATCTCTTTACGACGAAGGCGGTTGGTAAGGGGACGGGGCTGGGTCTTGCGATCGCTCACGATATCGTAGTCGAAAAGCACGGTGGCAGCCTGTCTGTGCACTCAGAAGTGGGTAAAGGAACAGAATTTGTGATTTCTCTGCCAGTGACTGATTGAGCGCTTGCTAGTCTGTCAGTCTCTCTCTTTCGTTGTCTCAGAGCGCTTAAGACACTTGATTTTCACAGGGTTGTCCAGATTCTAGCTGGCTGATGTTTGCCAGCGTTGTTTCGGCAATGTTGGTGAGTGCCTCTTGGGTGAAGAAAGACTGATGGGCGGTGATAACAACATTGGGAAAAGACTGTAGCCGCTGAAAGGTGTCATCCTGAATCACGGTGTCGGAGAGATCTTCAAAAAACAGATTGGCTTCTTCTTCGTAAACGTCGGCGCCGAAGTAGCCAATTTGCCCAGACTTGATAGCCTCTACGATGGCGGGGGTGTCGATGAGGCCGCCCCGACTCGTGTTGATGAGCATGGTGCCGGGCTGCATAAGTGAGAGGGTTTTAGCATTTATCAGGTGGTGGGTGGCAGGTAGCAATGGGCAGTGAAGCGAAATGATGTTTGCCTGCGCTAGGAGATCTTCGAGGGGCAGGTACCGCACGCCAATGGCTAGGCACTCGTCGTTTTTTTGAACATCGTAGGCCAGCAGCCTACAGCCAAATCCGTGCATAATGCTTGCAAAGCAAAGGCCGATTTTACCGGTGCCGACGATGCCAACCGTTTTGCCGTGGAGGTCGAAGCCTAGCAGCCCGTTGAGTGAGAAGTTGTCTTCGCGGACGCGGTTGTAAGCCCGGTATAGCTTACGGTTGAGCATGAGGATGAGGCCTACGGCATGCTCTGCGACGGCATAGGGTGAGTAGGCAGGCACTCGGACAACACCCATGCCTAGCGCTTTCGCCATCTCCAGATTCACATGGTTAAATCCGGCGCTGCGCAGAGCGATCACAGTGGTGCCGCCCGCCGCTAGCTTGCGCAGCGTTTCTTCGCCGAGGTCATCGTTTATAAATGCGCAGATTGCCGGATAGCCTCTGGCTAGCTCAGCAGTGTCGGGCGTTAGCCGCGCCTCAAAAAACGTTAGCTCGTGGTCAAAGCTCTGGTTGGTTTTGATGAGAGATGTTTGGTCGTATGGTTTGGTACTGAAGCAGGCAACTTTCATGGCGCGATGCTTTTCCCTAGGGCTAGCTGATGGTGTGTATTTTTAGAAAATTTGTAGAGTGGGCGACCTGCATTGGCAGACCGCCTAGCAGCAGCACTTTGTCACCGGTGGCGACGAGATTGTTTTCTTTGAGGCAGGTTTCCATCTGCTGGAAGGTGGATTCGAGGGGGCCAGTCAAACTCTCTAGTAAGATGGGCCGCACGCCCCAGACCAGATTTAGCCGGTGATAGACTTTGGGGTTTGCGGTGAGGGCCACGATAGGAACGCTGGGGCGCTCTGCGGCTGCGAGCTTGGCGGAGAGCCCTGTTTCGGTCAGGGTGACAATGCACTGCAGGTCGAGCACGCCGTCGATGGCGTTCATCGCTTCGCTGATGGCGTTGGCATCGTCGGTTTCGATGGGCGGGTAGTTGATAAAGGTGGTTTCGGGTTCGATATCGGTGGCGATGCGGGCGAGCATTTTTACAGCTTCGATGGGGTAGTCGCCGACAGCGGATTCGCCTGAGAGCATGACGGCGTCTGTGCCATCGATGATGGCATTGGCAACGTCGCTGACTTCTGCCCGGGTCGGGCGCGGATTGTGAATCATGCTGTCGAGCATCTGGGTTGCGGTGATGACGGGGATGCCTTTGCGGTTGCAGGTGCGGATGATTCTTTTTTGGATGAGGGGGACTTTTTCGGGGCTCATTTCTACGCCGAGGTCACCTCTGGCCACCATGATGGCGTCGCATTCGCTGACGATCGCGTCCAGATTTTCGATGGCTTGTGGCTTTTCTAGCTTGGCGAGTACGGGGATGGATTCGCCTTTTTCGGCGATGCGGGCTTTGAGCGATCGCACATCATCCGGACTGCGTACAAAGCTCAGCGACACAATGTCTACCCCCTGAGCAATGCCAAAATCGAGATCTTCAATATCTTTTTGCGTCATCGAAGGCAGGCTCAGATTCAACGTTGGGAAGTTGACGCCCTTGTGACTTTTGAGCGGCCCACCGGTCACCACCTGACAGCGGACGGCATTGCCCTCCACCTTTTCGACTTTGAGCTCCAGCAGCCCGTCGTCGAGGAGAACAGGTGTGCCCGGCTGCACTTCTTGAGCCAGGTTTGGATAGTCGATGCCAACCGTATTTGCCGAGGCTGCGGACGGCTGCACCTCGTCGAGCGGGATCAGCGTCAGCGAATTGCCTACCACTAGCTCAAGGCCAGAGGGGGGCAGCTCTCCGACGCGGATCTTTGGCCCCTGCAGGTCTTGCAGCAGGGTGAGCGGCAGGCCCATCTCGCTGGCGATCGCCCGCAGCTGATGAATGCGCTTGGCGTGATCTTCGTAGCTACCGTGGGAGAAGTTTAGCCTGGCTACGCTCATGCCCGCTTGCATGAGCTGCCTGATAACTTCAGACTCGCTACTGGCAGGACCAATGGTGACAACGATCTTCGTTCGATGGGGCAGTGGTTTTCCGACCATTTCTTTTGCTGGTGAGTGATTTTCGAGTGCTTCGGGTGAAATTGCCCGTGACTTTTTGCGCTGTATCTTTTGTAGGGTGTCTGTCTTGCTTTGGGTCTGTCTTGCTTTGGGTGAGTGCTTTGGGTAAGTTTTGGCTTGAGCGTCGCCGGTAGAGGTTAAGACTGGTTTATCACTTGTTGAATCAGTTATGTAGACGTATATAGACGGCCTGTAGAAGAAGACAAGCGACGACAGACAGTAACCTAGCCATTAAGCCTCTCAATCAAAAGGAATTCTAAAGGTTTTGGCCCTAATTGCTTTGATCTATTCGATACAAAGGTTTCCAAGTTAAAGGATGTAGCTGATTAAATAATTGACGCAAAAATTGACGCAAAGACGAGAGCGGTTAGCTACTGTCGATATCTTTGTTGGTTTTTGTCTGATCTGAACCTTTTATGCTGTTCTATCTAACTTTGTAGCCTATCGCCCGTTTACCTAAGTCATCGCTGGATAAAGGTGCGATCTTCAGCATTTTTGAGTTCTTTTTATAACTTTTTTCGTGAATCGTGTCATAAAACACATCAAATAAACTGGTTCTATTTCTATACTTCTGCTAAAAGTAAAAGCGTATATAAAGGTTTGACAGCAGGGGTCGAGAAAGTAAAGCTCAGTAGATGATAGTGGCTGGCCCGGGAGACTTACCAGAAGATGATGTTCTCTCAAAAAGCTAAGAGGAGGCCCTCCGTGCCGCTTGCTTTTAGAGATGCCCAAGCGCACTGTAGCTGTTGTTTTTTCGACTTTAAAGCCATTTCTAAATAGACACTTCGGAGAATCTTCAATGACTGCCATTGTTTCCTCTCAATCTTCCGACTTTAATGCGTCGCTAGGCGTTACGCCACTTTCAGAAGAAGAACAGCGAAAGGTGGATGCTTACTGGCGAGCCTGCAACTATCTAGCGGTTGGCATGATCTATTTGAGGGATAATCCGCTGCTCAAGCAGCCCCTGGTAAAAGAGCATGTAAAGCATCGCTTGCTGGGCCATTGGGGTGCTTCACCTGCGCTCAGCTTTACTTACGTTCACTGCAACCGGCTGATCAAAAAGTACGACCTAGACATGATCTTTATGGCTGGGCCGGGCCATGGTGCGCCAGGTGTGTTGGGTCCTGTGTATTTAGAAGGGACGTACACAGAAATTTATCCTGACAAGAGCGAAGATGCCGAGGGCATGCAGCGGTTCTTTAAGCAGTTCTCTTTTCCGGGCGATATTGGTAGCCACGTGACGCCGGAGACGCCGGGATCTATCCATGAAGGCGGCGAGCTTGGCTACAGCGTTTCCCACGCCTACGGCTCTGTGCTGGATAATCCTGACCTGATTACCTGCGTGGTGGTGGGAGATGGTGAATCGGAGACGGGGCCACTGGCGACGGCTTGGCACTCCAACAAGTTTATTAACCCGGCTCGCGATGGCGCTGTGCTGCCGGTGCTAAACCTGAATGGTTATAAGATTGCGAATCCGACGATTTTTGCGCGTATTTCTCACGAAGAGCTGGAGTATTTGTTTCGGGGTTATGGCTACACGCCTTACTTCGTAGAAGGGAAGGACCCCGCTGAGATGCACCGGAAGATGGCGGAGACCATGGAAGAGTGCGTGCTCAAAATAAAAGAGGTGCAGCGTGATGCGCGTATCAATGGCAATACTGAGCGGCCACGCTGGCCAATGATTGTGCTGCGGACGCCCAAGGGGTGGACCGGACCAGCAGAAGTGGATGGCAAAAAGGTAGAAGACTTTTGGCGATCGCACCAGGTACCCATGGGCGGCATGCAAGACAATGAAGACCATCTGCGTAAGCTAGAAGAGTGGATGCGCCGCTACCGGCCAGAAGAACTCTTTGACGAAAATGGGACCTTGGTACCAGAGCTCAAGGAGATGGCACCGGTGGGGGATCGACGCATGAGTGCCAACCCTCACGCCAATGGCGGCCTGCTTCGACGCGCCTTGAAGATGCCAGATTTTCGCAGCTATGCGATTCAGATGGACCGGCACGGCGTAGAAGAGTTTGAGAATACGAAGGTGTTGGGCTTCTTGATGCGAGACATTTTCCGGCAGAACCCGGACAACTTCCGCCTGATGGGGCCTGATGAGACCGCTTCTAACCGCCTGCAAGATGTGTACGATGTGACCAGCAAGGTGTGGATGGGAGACATTTACCCCGAAGATGAACAGGGAGGCCACTTGTCCCGCGATGGTCGCGTGATGGAGATGCTCAGTGAGCACACGCTGCAGGGCTGGCTAGAGGGCTATTTGCTCAGCGGGCGGCACGGTTTGTTCCACACTTATGAAGCCTTTGCTCACGTGGTCGATTCCATGTTCAACCAGCACGCCAAGTGGCTGGATATTTGTAAAAACCATGTGCCCTGGCGACGGTCGGTCTCTTCGCTAAATATTTTGCTCTCTTCGCTGGTGTGGCGGCAAGACCACAATGGCTTTAGCCACCAGGACCCAGGCTACATTGATCTGGTGACGAACAAGAGCCCGGATGTGGTGCGGGCCTACTTCCCCCCCGATGCAAACTGCCTGCTGTCGGTGGCAGACCACTGCTTCCGCAGCGTGGACTACATCAATGTGATTGTATCTGACAAGCAAAAGCACCTGCAGTATTTGTCGATGGATGAAGCGATCGCACACTGCACCAAAGGCATCGGCATTTGGGACTGGGCCAGCAATGACGACTGCGGCACCGAGCCCGACAAACCCGACGTGGTGATGGCCTGCTGTGGTGATATCCCCACCATGGAGTCGCTGGCTGCTACGGCCATTCTCAGAGATGAATTCCCCGAGCTGAAGATTCGCTTTGTCAATGTTGTTGATCTTTTCAAGCTGGTGTCCGAAGGTGAGCACCCCCACGGCCTATCCGACTGGGATTTTGATTCTCTCTTTACCAAAGATCGCCCTGTAATTTTCAACTTCCATGGCTACCCTTGGCTGATTCATAAGCTGGTGTATCGCCGGTCGAAGCAGGAGCGCATTCACGTGCGGGGCTACAAAGAAGAAGGCAATATCAACACGCCGCTAGAGCTGGCGATCAACAATCAAATTGATCGCTTTAACCTAGTGATAGACGTGATTAACCGGGTGCCAAAGCTAGGGTCAGCGGCAGCGCATGTGAAAGAGCGCATGAAGAACAAGATCATTGAGTGTCTGACCTATGCCCACGAGCACGGTAAGGATCAAGATGAGATTGTGAATTGGAAGTGGCCTTATTGAGTTGATGGGTGGGAGGTTGGGTCGGACCCACCCCGTCGCTGCGCGCCACCCCTCCAGAGGGGATTCTTTCTCGGCTGTGAAGTTGTTGAGAGTCGATCTATATCACTCTCAACATCCCGCCCGAAGTAAATCCCCTCTGGAGGGGTGGCCGGAGCGCAGTGGAGGTCGGGGTGGGTCCACCGAAAAAAGCTATGTGTTCTAATGCTTTTACATGAGCTTATATCTTCATTTTTTACGTCATGGGGAGACGACGCATAGCCGCACGGGAGGCTACTGTGGTTGGCTCGACCCCGAGCTGACGGCGTCGGGCGTGCAGATGGCGCAGTCTTTTGCGGAGGCTTATCGAGAGCTTGTGTGGGAGGCTGTTTTTTGTAGCCCCATGAAGCGGACGATGGCGACTGCGCGGCCACTGTGTGAGGCGGTGGGCATTGAGCCTCAGCTGCGCGACGGGCTGCGGGAAATGAGCTACGGCAAGTGGGAAGATAAGCGGCCTGAATACGTTCAAAAGCACTTTGGTGAAGACTATGTGCGCTGGCAGCGAGAGCCTGCTTGGAACTCTCCAACGAGCGGGGAGACGGCGCTTCAGGTCTCTAGTCGGGCGAGCTTAGTGATTGCTGAAATTGAGGAGCGGTACCCGTCCGGCAATGTGTTGGTGGTGTGCCATAAGACGACGATTCGAATTGTTTTGTGCAGTTTGTTGGGGATTGATTTGGGGCGTTATCGCGATCGCATTGATATGCCGGTGGCCACAGTTAGCGTTGTTAGGTTCGATAAGTATGGGCCGATGCTGATGAAGATGGGCGATCGCGCTCATCTTTCAGAGGCACTAAGAAATCGGAAAGGCACCTAAGCGAACAATTCTCCGGGACGATGCCTCGCTGTGCTGCTAGTGCCAGGAAGAACAGTCAGGAAAAAACAACAAGGGTAAGCAGGCTATGAAGATTTTGGTGCTAAATGCAGGGTCGAGTAGCCAGAAAAGCGGGCTGTATGATTTCTCTGGTGCACCTTCTAATAGCGACATGGGTAGGCCAGTAGAGCCCCTATGGGAAGCGCAAATCGACTGGATTCCTCAAGAGATTGCTGCGCATATCAACATTGTCACTTCTGCTGGCGAATACTTTGACGAGTTGCGGAAGGTATCTACCCGGGAGGAAACGCTTTCCTATTTGCTAACGCGCCTGTACCAAGGGCCTACAAAAGTGCTCGACAGCCTGACAGAAATTGATGCGGTGGGTCACCGGGTCGTACACGGCGGAAAAGACTATCAGGAGAGTACGCTCATCACCCCAACGGTGAAGGCCACGATTGATCGACTGAGTGCGATCGCTCCAAACCATAACCCGGCCAATCTCGAAGGCATTGTCTTAATGGAGCAGCTGTTGGCAGAGGTTCCCCAAGTCGCCGTTTTCGATACGGCGTTTCACAGCCAAATGCCGCTGGTGGCCAGTACCTACCCCGGCCCTTACGACTGGCTAGAGCAGGGCATCCGTCGCTACGGGTTCCACGGCATTAGCCACCAGTTTTGCGCACAGCGGGCAGCGCAGATTCTGGGACAAGACTTGGCTAGCTTGCGGCTGATTATTTGCCACTTAGGCAACGGCGGCTCGCTCTCGGCGGTGCAAGATGGCAAGAGCATAGATACGACAATGGGCTTTACGCCGCTAGATGGCTTGATGATGGGCACCCGCTCTGGCACGGTGGACCCAGGCATTTTGATCCATTTGATGCGTCAGGGTATGGAGGTAGACGCTTTGGATAAGCTGTTGAATAAGCAGTCTGGCCTGCTGGGTATTTCAGGGATTTCTCACGATTTGCGAGAGATTGAGGCAGCGATTGAAAAAGGAAATGTGCAGGCGCAGCTGGCGAAAGATCTCTTTCTGCATCGGCTGAAAGCGTGCATAGGCGCAATGCTGATGAGCTTAGGCGGCGTCGATGCTGTGGTGTTTACTGCAGGCATCGGAGAGAATTCTCCCTGGGTGAGGGCGGCTGCTTGTGAGGCGATGGCCTTTTTGGGTGTGGAGATAGATCCTGAGAAAAATCAGAGCGCTCCGGTGGATGAAGATATTGCAACAGAAGGCTCTAAGGTGCGTGTGTTGGTGATACATACTCAGGAAGATTGTGCGATCGCGCAGGCCTGCTGGGCGCATTTGCAAGCAGGTGCTTGAGCTTATCGGGTGTGAATGATGTATCTTTCCACGTTCGCAAGCTCCTACAACACAAGCCCTTCGCTTCAGCGATCGCAACGATGAGTATGCTCAGCTGTGAGCATGTTTAATGTGCTCAGCTATCCAAAACTTAATGACTGCCTGCCGAGTAATGCCGAGTCTGCTTGCTTCACGGTCTAAAGACTCTATCATCCACACAGGAAAATCCACACTGACCTGTTGCTGCAAGTGGCCAGGGCGTCGCATTTGCGACAGGTCTAGGTCGTCAATAATATCTTCCTCGCCTCTGTCAAACTTCTCATCAAAGTCTGCTGCTTTCATACAGTGCTACCTCATTTTCTAGGACTGGCTGTTACGCTCATCAAACTCAAATTCCATACTTGACTTATTCTGCTACGTACAGTGTTCAGGACAGAATGATTCCGGCAGAATAGGCATGTTGTTAAATCCACATCCACAACAATGACTCAAGATGAGCTGCTCGCGTCGATAGACAAAGCCGCTAAGGATATTACGAACTCACCAACCAAAAATCTCCATCCCCCAGCCCAAAGCAAATCTCCTCTTGGGAGGAGTGGCCGCAGCGCAGCGGAGGTCGAGGTGGGTCAGCAACCCGCTACTCCCTCAACCCCTGACCCATCTGAAAGGG
>JBCBFY010000048.1:0-33766 GCA_038527325.1 Cyanobacteria bacterium J06614_10 | reverse complement strand
GATCCTTGCAGTTTGGGCGGGGCTGAGCGTGAGCAGCTTAGAACGCTGAGTCGGGCGTGGATGGCTAAGTTACTCACCAACTCCCACTAGCCACTCCTTTAGGGGGTTGTAGGGTGGCCTCCCACCCTGCTCGAAGGGGCCACTGAAATTTTAGAAGGGCGGCGAAAAGCCCTCGATTCAGGCTCTTACGTTCTCTTCCAGTATGAAAAGCATGCGTTAAGGCAGTTTGTAGCTCATAGATAAATACCGCAAATTAGCGGCAAAATGCCGTGAAGCATCTACGCAACACCACAAAGCAGTCATAAAATACTACGGAGCAATTACAAAATTTTATAAAATCGTGATGCAATGCTACGAAGCAGACACAAAACACTGCAAAGCATCTATGCAACACCCCGAAGCAGCTATAAAAATCCCTCGTTCTATCCCTCCTCCCAGCGGGCACATTTAACTACACACATCAGCTACTCTGCTCACCTACCATGTCGCTTCGCTCTCGGCGATGACAGAAATCGACAGCCATAGCGAGTCGGTGGCTACGCTCTCCACGCCCCACGAATTTCTAAAAGAGAAAGACAAAAACAAAACCCGGGGCCACCTATCACGCGTAAAGACGCCAGAAGGCGACATCCTGTGGCTCTATTAGCTAAAACAGCTATGCGGCACCCACAGCCAGTTTTTCCATCCATTTCGCATTGCCGACCTCACCCCGCATCAAAGCAGCCACTTGAAAAGCTTGATCAACTAAAGGAAATTCCACAACTTCGCCACTCGGCCAAACGTCCACATCAGCGAGTTCTTTCTCTGTAGGCCGAAAGTTTACTAGCTCTCCATCAATGCGCCTCGCAAACTGCAGACTGCTGAGCGGCCATTGACTTTTCATGCCTGTGCTGAAAGCAATTTTGAGATATCCACCCTGGACTTGAGCCGAAACTGCTTTAACTGCGCTCCGCATCAATTCGCCTCCATTCGTTAATGAGCATCTTCAAATTATCATTTACGATTTCAACTGCCTGTCTTCTAAGTTTTCTATTCGCAGCTCTTTTACTGTTTTCTTCTCCTGACATCAGCTCCGCACGATCTCCTGAAATGTTTATCTTTACCTCAAACTCGCCCTTGCGGACGTGTACATGAGCGGGATTATGATCGTCAGAGAAGATAACAATCTTAAATCCATCGATTCTGAGAATTTCAGCCACTGCTTCTACACACAAATTATATCTGTACTCTCGCTATGCACCCGTAGAGAATGGCAAAGCTCCACGAGCGCAAACCGAGAGCGAGAAATAGTCAAAGCGTAGCAAAGGGGAAGCGACTTAATTCGAAAACAGTGCGATCTCCTGCTCCGGCTTCACTACCACCACTAGCGGTGCCGTCGTATTCCCGACAACAACGCCAGCCGCTGCGCCACCAATCACTTCCCACACACCCGCATCACCAAACACTTCACCCAGCACGTATCCACCCGCCGCACCAATCGCCGCATCGGTCAAAATCGCGCCTGTAGAAGTCTGCCGAGGGTCTTTGTCATCCCGCATCAGCTCAGAAACTGCATCGATCTGAACGATCCGATCAGCTAGCTCTACCGAATCAGCAACATACACCAAACCGCCCTCAGCCGGTTCAAACTGTCCCCGAATGATCGTTCCGACCGGTAGCCGCCTGCCGCCAAAGCTCGCTTCAGACTGCAAGACCAAATCGTAATCGTAGGTTCCCTTTCTATCGAGGTAGAGCGTCTCATCCTGCTCTAGCCTCGCCCGCAGCACAGAAGACTGCTGCGCTACCTGCCCGCGCTGGGCACTGCCATTTTGTGGGCTGCGCTGAGAAGAAAATACCTGGGCACCTGCACCAATCGTCAGCGGACCCGCGCCAAGCAACAACAGCGCAGACAACCCACCCAACATCAAAGATTTCATAGCAACTATCCTCTAGGAAAAACGGTTAGCAAAACCAATTAGCACGGTGCGTTTGAGAGCTGTGGTGACAGATCTGTGTTGCCAAATTAAGATGCCCTGATATTGCAACTATCTGATGCCAGTGACTCGATGCGTTAGGGGTTTGCATTAAAGCTTTGAATTTAGCTTTAAGCACTAAAAATCCATCGGCATAGAGGCATTCGCACACTAAACACATCATCTAGATACCACGATTTCTAAGCGCATATTTCCGACTAGGACAGTAATTGATCTGGTCAGACCCCTCACTGCACCAATCTGCTGTGCCAATTCATTGCGTCAGCTCGCGGATCGCAATGCCCACGACCTCTAAAATGTCTGGCCGCACCCCCGCTAAGATGCCTCCCGCAAAGCCAAACAGGTGCCCTTCCCAAGACACCGTTGCATCGTTTGAGCTTGGAATCATTGACCACAGCTGATTGCCGTACATGAGGAATACAATCACTGCAAACCCCACTGTCCACAGGGTCGGGCCCACGTATCCTCGAATCAGCAAAAAGCCAATGTAGCCAAAAATCAGCCCGCTGGCTCCCAGATGAATTGCATCTCGACCAAATACCCAGGTCCCTAGCCCACCAATCAGCAAGATCGTGACTGTGATGGCGTAGAAATCGCTGGCGCCTGGTAGCTCACCCTGCACCAAAATCAGCCAGCCCAGCACCAAGAAGGGCACGGTGTTTGCAAGTAAGTGCGTGAAGTCGCGGTGAAATAGGGGAGAAAATGGGACGCCTAGGAGCCCAATCGGTTGCCGGGGGCGAATGCCAAACAGACGGCTAAGCCCATTGCCAAATAGCAGTAGGTTCATGAGGCTGGCTGTCCAGGTGAGTACGACACTATCTCTGAGCACATCTACCTTGTCTCGCCAGTTGGGGTCGCTGTTGTACATCACCAGCACTACGCCGCCCAACATCAAATACAGCCAGATAACCTGGGACTTAGAACTGAACATGCCGTCCTCCCTCATTCACACCTGTCATTTATATACACAGATCAGTCAATTGCTCAGTGTTTTGCGGTCTCTATTTTTCGGCTGCTTGCGCTTGGCGTGAGAAAGGCGGCGAGATGAGGAGACGAATGCATCTGATGCTGGCGGCATCTTCTCGAACGATTGTGGGACAATGGTTATCGTTGATTTGCGGGTAATGGCCGGTAGAGGCATGAAAAACGGAATGAAAATGAAAGGTTTGGCAGTGGGTTCTCGGTCGAATTTGGCGGCGATCGCAGCGGCATGGCTTCTGGCGATTTGTGTCTTTGGTGCGGGTTTGTTTTCTTTTGCGGCACCGAGCTGGGCTTATATTCAAGATGATGTAGACATGCTGCTAGAAAATAACGAGTGCCCGGTCTGCATTCTCAATGAAGCTGACCTGAGTAACGCGCAGCTCCACCGGGCCAACCTCAAGGTCGCTTCGCTGACGGGCGCAAACCTCTCGGGCGCAGACCTTAGCGATACTAACCTAATGCTCTCTGAACTGGTAAATGCTAACCTCTCGGGCGCTGACCTCTCTAGGGCCGAAATGAACGGCGCTCGCCTGCAGGATGCCATTTTGGAAGGGGCAAATCTTACGGGTGCGACTCTAACTCAGGCCAATTTGGAAGATGCCAACTTGCAAAATGCCACGTTGGTCGATGCTGAGCTAACGGCGGCGGTGATTGGTGTTGCGAACCTCAGTGGGGCGGACCTGACGGGTGCGAACCTGCGAGGGGTCAACCGTAGCCGGGCCATTTTGTGCCATACCATCATGCCGGACGGGGATGAAGAAAATCGCGACTGCGACTAGGATCTAGGCGTAGGCACTTTCGGTTATAGCCAGCCGAGCTGACAGATAGGGACTGACGGAAAGGGCTTGTAAACCGGAAAAAGCTGACAGAAGGATTTTCAGGGGACCTATGGTTAATACAAAGGTAGAGTCAGAGGCGATCGCACCTAACCCACCACCAAAGCAGCTCCAAAAGCCAAAAGGATTTCGCCCTTTTCGGCGCATTGAGTGGATCGTCAGCCCGGCGACCTACCTGACGCGGACTAAAGAGCGGACTCCTGACTTCTTTGAGGAAGATTCGCTGGGCTTCGGTAACGGGCCGACGGTGATTGCCAGTCACCCGACGGCCATTCAGTACATTCTGAGCCGCGATCGCAAAACCTTTGCCACCCCGGGCGAATTCAACCGCATTCTGTCTCCTTTCATTGGCACACACTCGGTCATTATGCTCAGCGGGGAGGCTCACAAGCAGCGCCGCCAGCTGATGGCACCGGCTTTTCATGGCGATCGCCTCAGCCTGTATGGCGACCTGATCTGTGAGCTTACCCACGAGCTGGTTGGCCAAGCGCCGCAAAACCAGCCTTTTGCGCTGCGGAACCTAACTCAGCAGATCTCGTTGCAAACCATTGCCAAAGTGGTTTTGGGCTCACCGAAGGGCGATCGCACGACCGAAATGACCCGCACCCTCACCAAAGCGGTCGATACGGTGGGCTCTCCTATTTCTGCTGCCATGCTCTTTTTTGACTGGTTGCAAAAGGATCTGGGTAAGTGGAGCCCCTGGGGCCGCTTTATTGACAACCGCAACAAAATAGATGAGCTGATCTATGCAGAGATTAGCGATCGCCGTGAGAATCCTAGCGATGATCGTACCGATATTCTCTCTATGCTGATGGCTTCTCGCACCGAGACTGGCGACGGTTTGAGCGATCAAGAACTGCGCGATGAGCTGATGTCTTTGCTGCTGGCTGGCCACGAAACGACGGCGACGGCGATCGCCTGGGCTATGTATTGGATTCACAGGGAGCCCAGGGTGAAGTCCATTTTGCTGGCCGAACTCGATGGCCTCAGCCCAGAGGCTACCCCGGCTGATATTGCCGCCCTTCCCTACCTCACTGCCGTCTGTAAAGAGACCCTTCGCCGCTCTCCGGTGGCGATGTTCACCTTTCCCAGAGTTGCGCAAGAGCCTGTAGATCTCTTGGGCTACCACTTCGAGGCAGGCTCTACTTTCCTAGGCTGCATTTTCCTCACTCACCAGCGAGAAGACCTCTACCCCGACCCTCAGGCTTTTCGCCCAGAGCGGTTCTTGGAACGCAAATTTTCTCCTTACGAATTTATACCTTTTGGCAATGGGGCGCGTCGCTGTGTGGGTGAAGCCCTTGCTCAATACGAATTGAAGCTGGCCGTCGCTACGATGGTGGCCAATTACGAATTTGAGCTGGCTAGCGATAAGCCTGAGAAGCCTAGCCGCAGAGGCGTGACCCTCGCACCGGCGAATGGTGTACCCATTCTGCTGAAGGGGAAAAGGGGCTAAGGGCGAAAGACTCGGAAATCCTGGTAGCCCTGCGGGCTCAGTCGAGAGACAGCCTGTCAAAAAAACTGTCTGAAGTAACCTAACGCAACGAACCACGATGGCTAGCCAAATCTCGGTCCCACTGCTCTTTGATCGTTCTCATTGGGGATGCATTCGCCTCACTGGCGCAGACCGGGTGAGATTTTTGCACAATCAAACGACTAACCATATTGAGCAGCTCTCGGCTGGGCAGGGCTGTCATACCGTTTTTGTCACTTCCACTGGCCGCACGATCGACCTTGCTACGGTCTACGCTTTTGCCGACGCCTTGCTGGTGATTGTTTCACCGGGTATGGCTCAGCAGCTGTACGACTGGATGGACCGCTATATTTTCTTTTCGGACAAGGTGACGCTTGCTGATGAGAGTGAGCAGATGGTGATGTTGACGGTGCTGGGGGAGGGGTGTGATGACGTGGTGCGATCGCTGGGTGCAGAGGCGCTGATTGGTCAGCCAACTTTTACACATCAGGCGGTTCCGCTTGCGGGGACAGATAGCAGCGTTCATATTGCGGTGGGTAGTGATCTTGCGATCGCTGGCTACACCCTCTGGGCGGCAAATTCTGTCGCGGCTCAGCTAAAGCAATCTCTGCTCTCTGCCGGAGCTACCCTGGCTGACCAAGCGCAATGGGAACAGCTCCGCATTCAACAAGGCCGCCCTATGCCTGCCCATGAACTCACCGATGACGAAAATCCGCTTGAGGCTGGGCTGTGGCACAGTATTTCTTTTGAGAAAGGCTGCTACATCGGTCAGGAAACCATCGCCCGCCTCAACACCTATCAGGGTGTGAAAAAAAGACTTTGGGGCCTGGCGCTATCTGCACCCGTCCCCGAAAATGCCTCAATCTTGCAAGCCGGTAGCCCTATCGGTAAAGTCACCAGCATCACCCAGTCGGAAGCTGGCCCCTTCGCACTCGGCTACATCCGCACGAAGGCGGGCGGCGAAGGCCTCACCGTCGATATCGACGGCACCCAGGGCGAGGTCACTGCCCTGCCTTTCATCCGTCATGAGTATCACACGTCACCGCCGAAAGAATAACCTCGGAAAGTCTTGCCGCTTCCCAATAAGGCAGCTTTCCCAACAAAGGGGCATTTTCTCTCAAATTCCGTAATCTCCTTACGCCACATTCACTATACGCGCTCGCTCGGGAACACTACTCGAAACCTCTGCAAAGAGGCTCCTTGTAGAACGACATTTATAGAAGAGCACCCCCGAAGACATTTGCCGACTGGCAACGAGCAGCTACCGTCCATGTGGTCCAACTTTAAAACTTTTCTCTGTCATACGCGGAGTGCCCTATTTATTGCCCCAACTGTGGCCGCTGCCGTCATCACTGGGAATCTCATGGGCGGCTTCAACCTGCTTGAGTGGGAAGTGAGAGACATTTTCTTTCGCCTGCGCCCTTTTGAGGGAGAAGACCCGGCCATTGTTGTTGTCACTATCGATGAACAGGACATTCAAGCGGCCAATGACTGGCCGATCCCCGACCAGAACCTGGCCGAGTTGCTGGCAAAAATCGCGGAGCAGCAGCCCAGAGCAATCGGTCTAGATATTTACCGAGACTTACCAGAGGAACCCGGGCATCAGGCGCTGGTCGATGTCTTTCAAAGCACACCTATGTTGATTGGTGTGGAGAAGGTGATTGGCAGCCGTGTAAACCCGCCTCCGGCCCTCGAAGCGCTAGATCAGGTGGGCCTAGCTGACCTTGTGCTCGATGCCGATAGAAAAATCCGCCGGAGTTTGCTTACCGCTGAGGACGATGAAGACCAGGCTATCAAAGCCGGTCTCGCTACTCAGGTGGCGCTCCGATACCTGGCTGAAGAGGGCATCAGCTTAGAGGCTGTCGACCCTGAGCGTCAGATCTTTCAGCTGGGTCAGGCGACCTATCGGCCCCTGCGTGGGCAAGATGCTGGCTACACTCAGGCAGAAGTCGGCGGCTATCAAGTTCTGCTGAACTGGCGCGGTGGTGAGGAAGCTTTTCCTACTGTTTCAATGGGAGAGGTGATTGCGGGTGATGTAGATCCGGGGTTGATGCGCGATCGCATTGTTTTGATCGGCTCTATTGCACCGAGCACCAATGACTTTTTTGAAACGCCCTACAGCGGTACTTGGGATACTGACGGCAGACGCGTTATGCCGGGGGTGTTTGTTCATGCCAATATCGCTAGCCAGCTGATCAATGGGGCTCTCTATGGCCGGGCAAATATTGTTGGACTCTCGGGCAGACAGCAGCATGCCTGGATTATTTTCTGGACGGTGGTTGGCACCGTTGGCAGCTGGCGGATTGCTGCCAAACAGCATCGCCGCCACCAGTTCAAATTTTTGCGCGGCACCTTTTGTACAGGGCTAGGCATTGGTGCGCTAATGGTGATGGCTACCTATGGCGTATTTTTGCAGGGTGTGATCATTCCGCTGATTTCACCGCTGGTGGCACTCACCGTCAGCGGGCTAGCCACGACCAATGCCTACCGCCAAAAGTCTCTAAAAGATGCCAATGCCCAGCTAGAAGATGCCAACAATCAACTGCTCGACTATTCAAAAACTTTGGAAGTTAAGGTTGAGGAAAGGACTCAGTCTTTAGCGCGGGCTAAGCAGGCTGCTGATGCGGCCAACCAAGCCAAGAGTGACTTTCTGGCTAACATGAGCCACGAGCTACGCACCCCGCTCAACGGTATTTTGGGCTACGCGCAGATCTTGGAGCGCTCTAGCCAGCTGGCTTCTAACGAGAGAAAAGGCGTTAGCATTATTCGCCAGTGTGGTACACACCTGCTGACCCTGATTAACGACATTCTCGATCTTTCTAAAATCGAAGCTCGTAAGCTGGAATTACACAATCATGATTTTGGTTTACTGACTTTTTTAGAAGGTGTTGTAGAAATCTGCCGCATTCGGGCGGAACAAAAAGGCTTGTCTTTTCACTGCGACTTTGCCCCGGACCTGCCAGCTGGGGTCTGCGCTGATGAGAAACGCCTGCGACAGGTTTTGGTCAATCTGTTGGGCAATGCCATCAAGTTTACCGATCAGGGCAGTGTTACTTTGAGCGTTTCTCTCAGTGAAGCGCGCGATGAGAACACCGCTCTTTCGGCTAGTGAGTCGCAGGATGCTTCACAAAAAATTCGCTTTCAGGTTGAAGATACGGGTGTCGGCATGACGCCGGAGCAATTAGAGAAAATCTTTTTGCCTTTTGAGCAGGTTGGGGAGACTGACCGAAAGGCGGCGGGGACTGGCTTGGGGCTTGCTATTAGCCAGCGAATCGCTGAGATGATGGGCAGCCCGCTGCAGGTGAGTAGCCGGATTGGGGAGGGCAGCATCTTTTGGATAGAGCCTGATATTTTGCTGGCGACTAACTGGGTTCAAGAGCAAACTCACGGACGCAAGATTACGGGAATTGAGTCTGTCGGGGTTAATTTGGAAGGGGTTGAAGATGCGGACCCGGATGAGCCGCTTCTGCTGATTGTCGATAGCCGTCGAGAGAATCGTCAGGCGATCGCGCAGCTTTTAGAACCCATTGGTTTTTCTACAGTGCAGGCAGCGGATAGCCCGACTGCCGTCTCGATGGCCCTCTCGCATCGTCCGGCAGCCATCATTACCGAACTCTCGCTGGCTGGAAATGACGGGCTGGTATTGATTAAGGAGTTACGGCAGCAGCCTGAGACGGCAAAGACGGCTATTTTTGTGGTGAGTACTCATGCTTTTGAGTGCGATCGCCAAGATAGCTTGATGGCTGGGGCAGATGCTTTTTTACCGAAGCCAATCGACGTTGATCAACTGCTGAAAACTCTAGAAAAACACTTAAAAATAACTTGGCTTTACCAGAGGGCTGACGATAAAAACGATGTCACTACTTCAGCTGTAGGACAAGATACAAACCTTACGCAGAAAGGTGCTGTTGCTGAAATTGTTCCCCCTTCAAAAGAGATTTTAGATAACCTTTATCACCTCACAATGATGGGGGATCTCAACGGACTGACGGGCATGCTAAGTCAGCTTGACGAAGAAAATTCTGATCTTTCAGGATTTACGACAGAGCTCAGGACACTCGCCCAAAGCTTCCAAACCAAAAAGATTCGAGAGTTCATTAAGGCATTTACCCACTCAGACTCATGATAGAAGCTTCACCTGAGCCAGTTCGGATACTGCTTGTAGATGATACGCCAACCAACCTAGCAGTCCTCTCAGAGTCCATTCAAAATCAGGGATGGGTCACGCTATTTGCGACCGACGGGGAAACTGCTATTGAACAGGCTGAATATGCCCAGCCTGCTCTGATTTTGCTCGATGTGATGATGCCGGGAATAGACGGTTTTGAGACCTGCTCGCGGCTAAAAAAGAACGATACGACTGCGCATATTCCGATTATTTTTATGACCGCGCTGTCAGAATCTACTGATAAGGTGAAGGGGCTGAAGCTCGGCGCTGCAGACTATATCACTAAGCCCTTTCAGCAAGAGGAAGTAGTTGCCAGAGTGGGCATGCAGCTACACCTGCACCAAATGAACCGCCAGCTAGAGCAAAAAAATGAACTGCTCAATCAAAAAATAGAAGAGCAGACAAAAACAGAAAGACAGCTGCAGACCTTAACCCAAGAGCTAGAACAGCGAGTAGAGGAAAGAACAGTTGAACTCACTCGCGTATTGGAAAACTTAAAACAAGCGCAGGTTCAACTGGTGCAGAGTGAGAAAATGTCTTCTCTGGGCCAGATGATGGCAGGCATTGCCCACGAAATCAATAACCCGGTGAACTTCATTTACGGTAACCTAAGCCCCGCTAAGGACTATTTTCAGGACATTATCGGCCTTTTGGAGCACTATCAGAGCGAATATCCTGACCCTAGCGATGAGCTTCAGGAGCACATTGAGACTTTAGATATTGACTTCATGACGGAGGATGCCTTTAAAATTTTAGATTCGCTTAAGCTGGGAGCAGAGCGAATTCGAGAGATTGTTTGTTCGCTGAGAAATTTCTCTCGCCTAGATGAGGCTGACATCAAAGCTGTCAATATTCATGAGGGGATAGACAGTACGCTGCTGATTTTGCAAAGTAAGCTAAAAGAAGCTGGTGGAAACAAGAGCATACAGATTGTTAAACGCTATGGTCATGTCCCTGAGATTGAATGCTATCCTAGCCAGCTCAATCAGGTGTTTATGAATTTGTTGGCGAATGCGATTGACGCGCTTGATGAATATTTGGCTTCTCCTAGTGGTGAAAGCTGTCGTGAGCCTACTATCTGCATTGAAACGGCACTGACTGCAGAGCAGAAGGTATTAATTGAAATTGTAGATAATGGCCCGGGCATTCCAGAGAGCGTTCGGAGTAAGCTCTTTGACCCATTTTTTACAACTAAGCCGGTAGGAAAAGGAACAGGTCTAGGACTCTCAATTAGCCACGAAATTGTTGTTGAAAAGCACGGTGGCTCTATTGTATGTTCTTCTAACTTAGAACAAGGAACCCGGTTTAGTATTCAAATCCCCTGTAAGCGATCGCCGTCAGAGATTGCTGCTGCTGAAGGCAAACACCTCAAAAAAACGAGTACTCTCACGCACTAGAGCGCCTATTTTATCTAACTGTCTCCCTCTAGCCAGTAGAGAATCTCTACCCTGAGTGACTTGATATCTTTGTAGAACTCTTGTTTTACAAACTGACCGAGCGCATCGAAGGGACTGAAAGAGTTATTGGCTTCCCAGCGTACGTCCTGAGCAATGGGTGTGGTGTGGGTGCCTGGTAAGATCCTTACGGTTGTTGTCTCTGGAAATTTCTTGATCAGAACGTCGCTTAGGGGACGAGTCTGATCTATGGTGTCTCGTCGGAACTTTAGCAACAGGTTGTAGGGCGTGTTGTAGCGGGTATGGATTAAATCGAGCGTTTGCTCTGGGCTGGGCACAAATTCTAGCTGTTTATCTAGCTGAAAGTCTGCGGGGGCGAGCTGCACGAGCTGATCGAGCAGGGGGATAGACTTGCGCGCGGGAAAATTATTAAAAGAAATGAAAATATTACCGGCTCGCTGAACGGATTCTAAGCTGCCTATTAGCAGGTGCACCTTACAGCCCATGCTGTGGCCTAATCCGTATATGGGTAGCGATGCTAGTTCGGGACGCTGTTTGCGTAAGAATGTGAGGCCTTGGCGAAAGGTAATGAGGGTTTCTTTTGCGATCGCGCCATGGTCAAATGTATTGACAAATGGCGTCGAAATGACGGCATAGCCTTCTTGATACAAGGCTTCTAGCAGCCAACGATAGGTCAGGTGGGGCGCTGCTGCCACAAAGGCCCCGCCCAAAAAGTGCACAATCGCCCTAGGGCGCTCAGGCACTAAAAACCAGTTACCAGACACTTCCTGCCAATACATGAAACCCCTACGCAACGCTCCTACGCGTTAGACCAACGTCTTAATTTTACCGACTCTGAAGGTGCTCCTACTATGCGCAAACCCAGTATTGCATTCGTTTAAACCGCTGTGGTATATTCTAGAACCGAAGTGAGGACGTATAGCTCAGTTGGTTAGAGCGCATCGTTGACATCGATGAGGTCCGCCGTTCGAGTCGGCGTACGTCCATTCCCTAAAACTCCTGCAGCTAGCGCCGATAGAGCGACGCATCAAAGCGCAGGTAGACGAGGCGAAAGCGGCGGGCAAACAGGCGTTGAAAAAACAGCAGCTTTATGACTTTGAGGAGCGCTATCAAACCATACTGATGGCTGGCTTCAAGGCCAATCCGCCACCGCCTGTAGATGATAGTGTCCTGAAGAAAAGGGGACGGGCAAAGCAGTCGTCTGCGAAGAACTTACTCGACCGACTTGAACGGCATGACACTGCGGTGTGAGAGTGTTTCTAATTTTGTGTAAGCGCTTTTTCGGCAGCGCCTATGATGCCTACTTTTTAGCCTGAGTAGTTACGCTACGGCAAGCTAAGACCGTGCCCAAAAAGATTATTGTCACGCGCTTCATAAGTCAGCCCTAACTTAGCTATTCCTAGCTCTTAAGCTAGCCTCTCGCTCGGTTTACTAGATCGCATAGAGCAGTCAACTGGAGCAGTCAACCGGAGCAGCCGATTGCAGGCTTGCTTTAGATTTGCTGACGCCAACTGTCTCTTAAAGACATCAATTGATTCCCAACAACATTTGAATTTAGCGAGGCTATATCAATGACAAAGCTATCAAAGCCCAGACCTAATATCTCTCGGCCTGGCAGACCTAGACCTCGGCCTTTTAGACCTCGGCCTACTATCTCTCGGCCTACCCCCCAGCGCCCCCCTATTGCAGAACCCATCGATACTGGCAAACCGCCCTCAGGTCCCCCGCCAGTCGTTGATGCACCCTCCGATGCCGAGCAGGCAACCACACGTTCAGAGGCTGAAACCTATGGGGAGATTGGCAGCACCCTTGGCCAAGGCTATGAACAATCTCCCCCAGAAGATATTCCTGGTCAACCCCTATCGCAGCTCGTGTCATCCGGCGCGTTGCCACAGTATGAGCTTATGCAGCGGCTGCAATCACAGGTTCAAGAGGACACGCTCACCCTAGATAAGTCAGTACTGGGAGAGTACGGCATTATGGCCGAGCTCGTGGGCTCGCTCTTGGATGTTCTAACCCCCATCCGCAATCCCAAACTCGAATTTGTTCAAGGGTCTCCAGGTATCGTTGGCGTCCCGGGCATGGAGGTCTCAGAAGATCCCTCAACAGATGAGAATCTGGCAACGCCCGAAGACCATGCTTTAAAGATTTCAGGAGACGTGACGCTCTTTGGTTCAGAGGCCGCAAAACTAGAATATGCTGACTTCTTCCACTACAAGGGGAGACCCCACTGCGTCTTTAAATATATTCTCTCTAAAGAGTTGGGAATTGGCACGTTTTTGCCAGGCGTGCCTCTACTTCAGGGACTAAAACTGTCTGGGCCAACTTTGATCGCAGCAACAGCGAGTACCCTGTACGATCCGAGCCTTGACTCAGGAATTAACGAAGGATTCAATTTCTTCGGAAATCTGAAAATTGCTGAATCGGATGATCCTAGCATTCGCTTTATTGGCGATTTGCTTAGCGTGGAGGAACTCGCGCTGCATGCGGCGGTAGATACCTCGGGTTCAACGCCTGAGTATTTGCTAGAAGGCGCGATTCAGCGAGATATCACGCTGGTAGATGGTGACAATTTTAAGCTGCGCTTTACCCGTTCGGATGTGGGGATCTCTGTGAAAGGAAAGCCACCAGAACCAGCTATCTCCATGTCTAATGACTTGGTGGTTACGCTCAAAGAGAATGGAGAAGACACACACCTAGTGTTTACCGGCGGCGTGAAGGTGGAGCTGGAATCTATCACAGGCTCATTTACCATGAATGGGACAGGGCGCAGTCCAGAAGGTGCTCTTTCTGGGTCTATTCAGAATACAAGTGAGTGGAAAGACCCCTTTGGGATTCCTGGCATCACGATTCGACAATTTGCACTACAGATGGGATTTACCTATTTGTTTCCCTATGTGGACAATGTTGGTATTCATGCCAATATGAAAATTGGCGACGTGGATGGTCAAATTTCTATCTTGGTAGATAGCAACGATCCGGATCAGTTTGTGCTGGCAGGGGCAACTGAGCGGATTACGATGATCCAGATTATGACTGCCATGACACCCGCTACATTTATTGCGTATCAGGCACTGCCGAGTAAGCTTCGGCGAGCCATGAACAAAACGCTGGATGTGGCTCTAGAAGATGTCAAAGTTAGCATTGTGCCCAGTGCAACCTCGATTGGGGGCGTCCATTTTCGAGATGAAGGAGTCACCATTGCCGGTGAGCTGGCGGTCTTTGGCTGGCATGCGAGCATGTATCTAAACGTGGATACCTTTGATGGCATCACGGCTGCTGCAGACATGGACCCACTCAACATTGCAAATGTGTTGAAGATAACGGGCGCTGCAGGAGAGGCCGCACCAAAGATGCGTTTGCGGCTTTCTCCCACTGAAACGCCCGATCTCTACATTTCTTCGAAGATTGAGTTTCTGGGCCTCAGTCAAGAACTGTTGGTGGACGTGGGCGAAGACGGAATGTTGTTCGTTCTCAATCGCAAGTTAGGTAAGTTACTTTCTACCAACTTACGCTTCTCGTACGGCGCTGGTGACTTTGAAGCCCTTGGCAGCATTGATTTCAACCTGAACTTGAGCCTGAATACACTGCTTGGTGAGATTACCCTTGTGGATGTTGGCTTTAATGCTAGCGCCACCTTCCGGGCAGGCCAGTCGGCAGGGTTCTACGCCTCGATTGAAGGAGACTTCCGGCTCTATGGGAAGAAAGTTACTTTTCCGACTCTGACCTTAGAGGCTGCACCCAGCGACTTTCAGGCAGTGTACAACCATGTGATAGACCAAATTAAAGATAATGCCCTAGATCTTTTAGGCGGTGCCTTTGAGACGCTCGAAGAGTGGGCAAAGGCTGTCAAAGATGGGCTGATTGACTTTGGCGGAGAAGTGGCAGAGGTTGCTCATGATGTTTACAACGCATCAAAAGAAGCGGCTGCTAAGGCCTATAGAACCCTGAGCAAGGGCGCGACGGCAGCGGCGAACGGTCTGGCAGCGGCGTATGACCTTTCTGCTGAAGGCGTGGCTGAGGTACTCAAGGGTGCTAACTATGCGGCAGAGGAAGTGGCGGAGGCCATGGAAGATGCCTTCAATCTCACAGTGGAAGCAGCCGCCGAGGTCCTCAAGTTTGCTGGCTATGCCGCAGAGGAAGTAGGTGATGCCCTCAAGAGTGCTTACGATGCCTCAGCGAGGGTAGCCGCCGAGGCCCTGAATCATGCTGGCTATGCCGCAGAGGAAGTGGGTGATGCCCTCAAGAGTGCCTACAACGCCACTGCCGAAGTTGCCGCCGATGCCTTGAAATATGCTGGATATGGCGTGGAAGAAGTCGGTGATTTTCTCCAGGGCGCCTATGGCCTGGCCGGGGATAGTCTGAAGACTGTTTTACGGGGCGCTGGCTACGCGGCTAAGGAAGTTGAGAAGTTCTTGAAGGATGTTGGGGAATTTTTTGAGGACAACTTGAACCCAACGAAGTGGTAGGTGAAAAGAACAGAATAATCTCGAAGAGAGAATCTTTTGTAAGTGTTTAGCGTTGCGGGCCAGAAGCTAGCATACTGCAAACCCACCCCGCCCATTGGGCATCCCTCCAGAGGGGATCTACTTCAGGCGATGATGCGAAGGGGGGGTTCTGTTTCGACCCATCAAGGCTCGTATCCAGAGAAAATCTCCTCTGGAGGGATGGACGCGTAGCGGACGGGGTGAGTCCGATGTATACGCTAAACACATATAATCTCTTCGAGATTTTCTTAAAGAGACCAAAAAAGAAAACTAAGGAGAAAGATAATGTCAGTATCGAATGTTCATGGCTTTGTAGAGAAACTGAAAGACTCGGCGTTTCGGGCGCAGGTAGCTCCAGATCTGTTGTTTATGCAGGAGGGAGACTGGCATGCGGTCAGTCAACTGGCGGCCCAACACGGGTTTGAGTTTACTGAAGATGAATTAAAGTCTCAAATGAAGGTCTACTGGGGGTTCTTTAAAGGCGCAGGCCAAAACCCGCAAGCAGGCTGGAGTGATTCTACGCTGTCGGAGGCTGGAGAGTAAGATGATGTTGTCCTCCTCCACGATATCGGCTTCCCCTACGAAGCTGTCTTTGGATAGTTTACTAGCGCAAATAGGCATATTCCTGAAAGCTTGTCCGAAGGTGACTTTGGAATGGTCGCTGAGAGTGGGCGCGGGGACAATGTCTGATAGCGATCGCATGACCTGTTGGGTAGAGAAAAGCCAAAGGGAGAGCTTTGCCAACGTTGCTCAGCTCCTAAAAGCGATCGCAGCTCCCCCTTCAGTTCAGACAATGCAGGCCACACAATCACCCATCTCCGTAAGACAAGGCATCAGCGTTGCTCTGTTAGAGCATGGGGTTGAGTGGCGCCTCTATTTACATACTCGCGAGCCAAACGCCACAGACCGTTACCGATCATGGCGATGGCGATCTGTAGCACCTGGTTCAGATTCTGGCCCAGACCCTGAACAGGCAGTCGTACAAGCGGATCATTATGGGTTTCATTTTTTGCCCGCAACGCCTACAGGAGAAACCCCTGTAGAGTTGGTGCATCCGCTCTTTGCCGATGCAGTGCAGCAATTAGTCCAACACGAACGGCTACGAAGCATGTCGGGATTTTGGCTACGTCACCGGGGTGATCAGGTACTACAGGTGGATTTGATTTATCCCTGGTATCCTCGGGTATCTGAGTTTGATTCGATATTGCGATCGCTTGTCACGGCTACAGGTGGATCGCACGCGTGGATAACAACCTACGCAGATTACCCCATTCGGCATATAGCCTTTAACGGAAAAGACCGAGAGCCGGGGTTTACGCTTTATTTTTCAGCGCCCATGAATATGGGTTCAAGAATGGGTTGGCCTTCTACATTGCAAGCGCTGAAAGAGCGGGTGTGCGATCGCAGTCAAAAAATACAGCAGCATATGGAACAGACCTTGTTCTCTAAGCTACCAGCAAAAATAGAGATACCTAAAACAACAGGGCTATCTAAGACAACAGATGCTCGGATATCGGTCGGGGAATTTTACGACACACAGCGCATCGATCTATGGCGTCAGGTGCTAGGGCATAAAATGCATTATCACTTTGGCTTTTTTGAGGATTGTCACCAGAGACGCGATAGGAAAGATACCATAAATGAAGTTACCAGCAATGCAGCATATGACCGAGCTGTGAGCGAGCTGTATCCCTTTATCCATAGGGGTAGCCGCGTTTATGACATTGGCTGTGGCTGGGGTGGCCCCGCCCTGCAGCTGCGGACAGAAAGAGGCTGCCAAGTGGAGGGCATCACTATTAGTAAAACGCAAGCCCAGTACTGCGCAGCACAAGGGCTACAGGTACGTCATGGGAACGTAGAAGAGACATTGCCGCCAGGATATTTTGACTGCATGATCATGATGGAGTCCCTCTGTCACGTTCAGGATAAGCTACGTTTGTTAAAGAGCCTCCGGCTATTTGGCAAGAAATTAGTCATTCGAGCACATTGTCAGGACCGTCACCCTACAAGTCGAAACTTTGGAGGGACGATGCTGATGAATAGTTCGCTGCAGCTACGATCTTTGGTAGAGCAGGCAGGGTGGACTATTGTGCATTGGCAGAATCGCCGCCTTGAATCAATGCCGTCAGTTTTAGTTTGGCAGCAACGGCTGAAGTCTATTCCCCCGAGCGATGATCGGCATTTAGAGACATTGCGAGATTTTTGTAATCGGGTCGTGACCCATTGGGATGAGTGGGGTGAGTCTAATCCATTGATCGAGCTGGTAGCTGAGTAATGCCATATCTTTCTAGACCTCATAAGTCAGCCATAAGTTAGCCTTTCGTAGCCCGTAACGTAGCCTCTCAGACTGTGTAATAGAAATAAGCAAACGCAGTAAGCGAGCGTTCTGCTGTTACTCCTGCTGTTACTCCTGCTGTTACTCAGTCGTAACTTACATCAACGCTTTCTCTCACTAAAACGCTTTGTATAAACCATCCTGATTCTTCATCAGGACTGTTATATTGCGTCTTTTTTGAGAGTGTTTTTCAGCCCTCTAAAAACTCAAGGAAATCCAAAAATGAACAACTTTCTAACTCTTCTGGTCAACGAAATTGTAGGTAGCTTGTTTAAGAACGCCCCTGAAATCGAAGATCTTGGCGACATCTTTATTGGTGGTAACGGAAATGACAATCTCCAAGGCGGCGATAAAGACGATATCTTCCTGGCGAGCGGCGGTGATGATACTGTCTTTGGTGGCGGTGGCACCGATGTCGTTTTTGCTGGGAATGGCAAAGATACTGTGATTGGTCAAACTGGTGATGATGTCGCCTTTTTAGGGAGTGGCGATGACCGCTTTATCTGGAATAACGGCGACGGCAGTGACTTCATTGATGGTGGCGCAGGCTTTGATATTACCGAAGTGAACGGTGCCAAAGACGCTGGCGATGAGTTTGACCTGCGCGAAGTGAAAGGTCAAGCCATCTTCAATCGACTCAATCTGGGGCAGTTTACCCTGACTAACAAAGAGATTGAGCAATTTGAGATTAATGGCAAGGGCGGTGATGACTCACTGACCGTTGGTGACCTTACTGGCACTGAGGTTAAAAAAGTGGTCTTCAAAGGCGGCAAAGGCAACGATGTGCTTGATGCCAGAGAAAGCTCTACCACTATTGATGCTTTTGGCGGTAAGGGCGACGATGTGTTGCTGGGCGGCTCTGCCGAAGATAAGTTTGTTGCGGGTATCGGTAATGACCTCGTTGTGGGTCAACGGGGTGATGATACTGCCTTTTTAGGGAAAGGCGATGACCGCTTCATTTGGAACAACGGCGACGGCAGTGACTTCATTAACGGCGGTAGAGGATTTGACACTACCGAAGTGAATGGTGCTGACGGTGCTGGCGATGAGTTTGACTTGCGCGCAGTTAAGGGTCAGGCCATTTTTAATCGACTCAATCTGGGACAATTTACCCTGACTAACAAAAAGATTGAGCAGTTTGAAATCAATGGCCAAGGCGGTGATGACTTTCTGACGGTTGGTGACCTCAACGGTAGCGGTGTTGAAAAAGTTGTCTTCAAAGGCGGCGAAGGCAACGATACATTAGACGCCAGAGAAAGTTCTACCACAATCGAGGCTTTTGGGGGTGAATGTGACGATTTGCTGCTGGGCGGTTCTGCCATAGATACGTTTTTTGCAGGCGGCGGTGACGACATTGTTATAGGCCAGCGGGGAGATGATATCGCCTACTTGGAGGATGGCGACGATCGCTTCATTTGGAACAATGGCGATGGCAGTGACTTCATCAACGGTGGTAAAGGCTTCGATGTCACCCAAGTGAATGGTGCCGATGGTGCAGGCGATGAGTTTGACTTACGTGCCGTTGATGGTCAGGCTATTTTCAATCGACTCAATCTGGGACTGTTCACCCTAACTAACGAAGAGATTGAGCAGTTTGAGATTAATGGCCAGGGCGGTGATGACTCATTTACGGTGGGTGACCTCGCTGGTAGCGGGGTTCACTCCGTTGTCTTCTCGGGTGGCGACGGCAATGATTTCCTGAATGGAAGTGGTACGGCAACACCCATTACTGCTGATGGAGGTGCTGGTGACGACATTCTTATCGGCGGCGATGGTGACGATATTCTGATCGGCGGTGGCGGTGCTGACTTGTTGATTGGCGGTGGGGGTAATAACATCCTTATCGGCGGTGAAGGGAATGATTTCTTTGGCTTTGATACCGGCGCTGCCTTTAATGCAGCCGATATTGGAGCAAATGTGATTCAAAACTTTGAGAGCGCTGACAAAGTTGTGCTGGATACCACAGTCTTTACCGGGTTGACCAGCGCAATTGGCGGGGGGCTATCTGCCAACGAGTTTGCCGTTGTCAATAGCGCAGAAGAAGCCGCGTTGAGTGATGCCCTAATTGTTTATGGCGCAAATACGGGCCACCTGTATTACAACTCAAACGGCGCTGAGGCAGGGTTTGGTGACGGCTCACAGTTTGCTACTATCGAAGGCGCCCCCGCGCTGAGTGCTGATAACTTTGTTATTCAGGCATAAGCTTACCCTGCTCTATCGTCAGCGTGCGGCTGCATCTCGCTATGTTGAGGCTTGGCCAACGAGATGGGAAACGTACGCTGACGATCTAAACAGAGAAAAAGAGAACCCCATCAGGATTAGGAGACCGTCATGCGCAACGTTATTCTTCACGCCTTTAACTGGCGTTATGCCGATATTATCAGCAATTTAGAAACCATTCGCTCAGCGGGGTATGGTGCTATCTTGATTCCACCACCGCTCTACTCTGATCCGAACGGAGATCAGTGGTGGCAGCGCTATCAACCTAAAGATTATCGGGTTCTACTTTCTCACCTCGGTGGAAAAAGAGAGCTGGAGCAACTGCTTGCCGCTTGCCATGCAGGCACGCCTAAACTACGGGTGTATGCGGATCTTGTGATTAACCATATGGCCAATGAAGATCGGAACGATCGCTTTGATTTCCCAGGAAAAACAGAATTTGAGCGCTACAAAGCGAAACCCGATCTCTACGAAGAGAACCGACTGTACGGCGACCTCAGCGAAGGTCTGTTTTCTGGCTTTGACTTTAATCATGCGGGTGAAATCGAAGGCCACGAATGGTCTGATCGAGGCGCTGTTCAGTATCAGAATCTGTCCGGACTTCCGGATCTTAAAGATTCTCCTTGGGTCTTCGAGCAACAGCGATTGATGGTCGAAGCCTTAGTGGGGATGGGGTTCGATGGGTTTCGAGTAGATGCCATCAAGCACATCACTGAGCGAATGGTTGATAACATTGCTGACAAGCCATCTGTACAGGAGAAATTTTGGTTTGGTGAGGTTCTCACGGGGAGCGAGCACGACGAGCGCGTTTTTCTGGAACCATTTCTCAGAGAAACTTGGATGTCCGCCTATGACTTTCCACTGTTTAACACCATTCGTGAAGCCTTTAACTTCGGTGGCTCGCTCCGTCAGCTGGTGCGCCCTCAAGATTATGGTAATGCGCTGCCGTGGAATAGAGCAGTCACCTTTGTGGTCAATCACGATGTTCCTCATAATGACGGATTTCGGTCTTGGTTACTCTCGCCTCAAGATGAGCATTTAGCGCATGCCTACATGCTAGGGCGAGATGGCGGTGTCCCGCTAATCTACTCTGATAACAACGAATCTCACTACCCAGAAGACAAAGATCGCTGGCTGAATCTGTACAAGCGCCCTGATATCACTGCCATGATCAAGTTCCACAATGCGCTACATGGCGAGCCAATGGCAATGCTCTACGAAAGCGATACTTTGCTGATATTTCGTAGAGGCGATCGCGGTATTGTCGCGATTAACAAAAGCGATTCGGGCCAACGGGTAGACCTCAATACCTGGGGACTCAAAAATCCAGGTACCTACACAGACCTCATTCACAATCATAGCCTGACGATTTCTGGGAACAGGCTGTCGCTCATAGTGCCAAGTCGCTCAGCCCAGATGTGGCTCTCAGATTAAGCGCGTAATGCTAGCGCTTGGCAAAAGCTCAATCCCACCGAACGGTACTGCACCTTGCTAGAGGCTTGGATGGTACGCGCCCATGGCGATATGTTGAGTGAAGATCGATTTGTGATTTCAGGAGAGGCTTCGCTGACTTACTTGGGTGATTTGATTCGTATGGGCCGGAGCAGGCGAGTGTAAAGGTAAAAACAAAGAAGCGGAGCAAGGTAGAGAGCGTACCGCTCGGAGCGGTAATTGAGGCTCGTGGAAAGCACCCGAGCAGTATGCAGATAGTAATCGGTAGGCTTGCTCGGTAGGCGTGATTGTAATTTTGAAACTGTAGTGTGGTTCACAATTTTCTTTTAGAATTACCGGTCTAATGAAAGCCATGGCTCCTCACTAAAAAAGAGAACTATGGCTTCAGCATTGGGTCAGTCGCGTCAGTGGAACAACCTCACCTGTGAGCAGGGTAAGCTAGAAACTATGTCGCTACGCTGCGTGATTTGTGGCAGCTTTCACACGACAGAAGCGCACTGGCAGCTAATGGCAGAAATGCCGCAGAATCCTGCAGACATCATCGATGACTTGGTAAAGATGCAGCTGTACAAGCCTGCGGCGATCAGGGCGGCGGATGCTATTAGCACTGCGGAGCTGCGGACGGCGCTGTTTGTCAGCATGGTGTCGAAGGAGAATCCGAAGCGGGAGAGACTGGTGAAGGATCTGATCGCTTTGGCGGGTGGATTGGACCAGGCTTTTGGTGCGGCGTTTGGGCCGAGGGCGGGGGAGTTTTTCACCGATGCTCAGCGGGTGAGCCAAGTGACGCGGCGAAAGTTTTTACAGAATGTGGCGGTGGGGGCGGCGCTGGTGACGCTGGCAAACTGCGCGTCGAGGCCAGAGACGGAGGTGCCGGTTGAGGGTGCAGCGACGGATGCGGGTGCGCCTGCTGAGTTGGAGAAAACAGATCTGAAGGTGGCGTTTTTGCCGATTACTTGTGCAACGCCGATTATTATGTCGAAGCCTTTGGGCTTTTATGAAAAGCATGGGCTGAACGTGGAGCTGATGAAGTATGCTAGCTGGTCGGTCGTGAGAGATGCTGCGATCGCGGGCGAATTGGATGCTTATCACATGCTGGCGCCCATGCCGATTGCCATGTCGCTGGGGCTGGGCTCTACGCCTTTCTCGGTAAAGCTAGCAAGCATTGAAAACAACAATGGTCAGGGAATCGCGGTTGCTAATAAGCACTTGGGCAATGTGAATGGACCTGCTGACTTTAAGGGAATGACGATTGGGATTCCCTATGATTATTCCAACCATAATCTTTTGCTGCGCTACTATTTGGCGACTGGGGGGCTGGACCCAGATACCGATGTGAAGCTGATTGTGCTGCCGCCACCGGATGCGATCGCAAAAATGTCTACTGGTCAGATTGATGCGTTCATCCTGCCTGACAACTTCACCCAACGCGTTGTAAAAGACGAAATTGGCTTTATTCATTTGCTGACCAAAGATCTGTGGTCTGGGCATCCCTGCTGCGCGTTTGTCGCTGCAGACAATTGGATGGGTGAAAATCCCAACACGTTTAGGGCGCTCAATAAGGCGATTATCGATGGGGCAACTTACGCAAATAACCCAGCAAATCGCAAAGAGATTGCGGCTGCGATCGCCCCTAGAGAATATCTCAACCAGCCTGTAGACGTGCTCGAAGCAGTGATGACGGGTAAGTTTGAGGACGGTCAGGGCAATTCTTTTGACATTCCCGATCGCATTAACTTTGACCCTTACCCCTGGAAGAGCTTTGCCAGCTGGATTTCGACGCAGCTTGTCCGATGGGACTACCTGCCGACCGAGCAGGCAAACTACAACGAACTTGGAGAGCAGATATTTCTCACGGACCTGGCCAGAGAGCTTGCCGAAGAACTGGGTGCTGAAGCGCCTACTGAGGTCTCACGGATTGAGAAGATGAAGTTCGGTGATTTTGACCCTGATAAAGCAGAAGCCTATCTGAAAGGGCAAATCGATGAATTTGGTACGTAAGGGAACATAACGGATGAGCTATGCCCGTGAACTGTAGGAAAGCGGCAGCGCAATTCTAAAAACTGTGCCAACGCCTAGCGTACTCTCTAACTGAATTTCGCCCTGCTGTAGTTCTACGAACTGCTTAACAATGCTAAGTCCTAGCCCTGTGCCAGGAATGTTGCTGACATTTTTACCCCGATGAAAAGGTTCAAATAGCAAAGGAATATCTTCTGGTGGAATACCTACACCTTGATCGGTGACTTGAAAAATAGCCTGTTGTTTACGGCGGGCTAGCGTTAGTTCGATAACGCTTTCTGAGGGGCTATATCGGATCGCATTGGAGACGATATTTGTCAGGATGGAGCGGAGTAGGGTTTGATCTAGCTCGGCGGTCAGCGGCTTGCGGCGGCCTGCATACTGTAGAACCCGCTGCTGACGTTTGAGCTGTGGCTGAAGTTCGGTGAGTAGATTTTGACAAAAATCGACCAGATTAATGGGCTCCGGTTCGAGGTATAGCCGCTTGGCTTCTAGCTTCCCAAGTACCAAAATGTCATCGAGCATCTGGGTCATGCGGTCTACGTTGGCGGAGATGCCCTGCAGGTATTGACTCTTTTGTAGCAGCGACAGCTTCTCGTTGTATCGACTTAATGAAGAAACTGACAGGGCAATATTGTTTAAGGGATTGCGAAATTCGTGACACACCATCGCAACAAAACGAGATTTGAGGGCGCTGAGTTCTCGCAGCTGTTCGTTGGCCTGGTATAGTTCTGCGGCGCGTTCTCTTACTTTGGTTTCGAGGTCTTCGTTTGCCTGCTGTAGGATGGCTTCGGCCCATTTTCGCTGGGTGATGTCACGAAAGGTAATGACGGCACCAATCAGCTGTCCGTGCTCATCTTGCAAGGGTGTGCTGATGTACTCTACTGGAAAGCTGGTGCCATCTTTGCGCCAGAAGACTTCGTCGGTGACGCGGCGGGTGCTGCCGTCTTGGAATGCTGCGTAGATGGGACAACACTCCCTGGGGTAGTGGCTACCATCTGGGTGGGAGTGGTGCAGCACTTGGTGCATCGATTGACCGATGAGGTCTTCCATTTCCCAGTCGATCATGGCGGCAGCGGCTGGATTGACGAAAGTGACGTTGCCCTGGAGGTCTAGGCCGTATACGCCTTCGCCGACGGCGTTAAGAATGAGCTGGTACTGACGGCGTAGGGTTTCAAAGGTTTGAGGTTTTGGGCTGTGGGCGCTGAGAGATGGATTATGGTGGTGTTTTGCCTCTGGTTTGGCTTCTGAGAGTTGGGCGTTATCGGTTTGGACGTTATCGGTTTGGGCGTTATCGGTTTGGACGTTATCGGTTTGGACGTTATCGGTTTGGGAGACTCTTCTGTCGGGCGTTTTGGGAGATTTCATGTGTGTTGATTCATGAAGGCGGCCAAAGACTGTATTGAATTACACCACAAGAAATGCTTCAGCGCTTGAGTATGGAGACAGCAGGGATGAATTCATCTTACGCGAAAGAACTCGAAAAGCTTTCTGTAGAAACGCTCTGTAGCAATGGCGAAAAAGATTCTCATTATTGAAGACGAAGCAGAAACTAGGGATATCTTTCTGCGCTGTTTGACCTTTGAGAATTTTACTGCGATTGGTGCAGAAAATGGTACGGCTGGCATCGCAATGGCGAGTCAACACTGTCCTGATTTGGTGGTGTGTGACATTATGATGCCAGATATTGACGGGTTTGGCGTTTTAGATACATTGCGATCGCAGCAATCAACCCGGACAATTCCCTTCATTTTTCTCACGGCTAAAGTGACTATGGAAGATCTCCGCCGGGGAATGGTTCAGGGCGCTGATGACTATTTGACCAAGCCTTGCACGGTGGAACAATTTTTGAATGCGATTGCCGCCCGGCTGGAGCGGCAAGAGATTCTTGAGAAGGCCTATTCTCATACTTACGACTCTTCAGGTAGCAGTGTGGTTGGAATCGACCCTCAGGGAAGTCAGGAGGGAAAGCAATCCGGTTCATCGGAGACCATTTTCCCAACCTGTCCCAAACTAGCAGGCGTTTTTCAGTTTATAGAAAATCACTATCAGCAGCCGATCAACCTCAACGATGTTGCCAAGTCTGTTGGCTATTCTCCAGCCTATCTGACGAATCTCTCGCAAAGCCATACAGGCCGTACGATTAAGAGCTGGATCATTGAACGCAGAATGGTGCAGGCGCGGCAGCTGCTTAGGGAAACGGCACAATCTATCAAGCACGTTGCAGAGATGTCGGGCTACACGGATGCTGGATACTTTACCCGGCAGTTTCGTAAGCTGCACGGGATTACGCCCAAGGCTTGGCGGCAAAAGTCTACAGTGTAGTTGCAGATAAGGCTTTGCTGCAGATACGGCTTAGCGAGAGACTCTCTTCTTTGTCTCTTTTGCTCTTTTGGTATCAACTGCAACAAAATAGCCGCTGCTGGGCTACCGGCAATCGGGTAAGCCGTTGAAAAAGTCCTAGTTTCTCGAAAGATAGTCCGATGTATCTTTTTCGACTGCTTGATATATTTGGAGACTATAGGACGTTATGGAAATTCACCCTAGATTTTGTTTGTTAGAAAAAACTTTTTGATAGACAGCCTCGGGTCAAGGTTTCAGAACGAAAGTATCAGGGCTTGAAGTAGCGAATAAATCCTCCTAAAGTTGTTTCGCATGATTTCTCTGTTCCTTCAGCTATTTCGATAGCCTTCTCCTGATTTTTTCTGTTGCTTTCTAATCAGCACCCTTACTGTACGCTTATAGGCTTGCAATCTTATGGCTTCGACATCGTCAACAACGCCGCAGAACTACTCTCAGTCGGATTCTAGCTGGGGCAACCTGACTAGCGATCGCGGCAATCTCAGTGATTTTGAGATGGCCTGTATTATCTGCGGTGGGGCACACCTCAGTCGTGACCACTGGGAGTTTTTGCAGACGATGCCTCAAGAGCCTGTCGACATGGTAGAAGACCTCGTGAAGATGGGGCTCTACAAGGAGCAGCAGCTGAAGGCCGCAGACAAGCTCAATGCGTACGAGCTGCGTAAAGCGCTGATGTTGAAAGCCGCAGGTAAGGGAGATCCAAAGCGGGAGCGTCTTGTTCTAGAGCTGGCAAGGCAGGCGGGTGGGCTGGAAAATGCGTTCGCGGCCGCCTTCGGACCGCAGGCGGGTGCGTTCTTTGCCGATTCGAAGCGCATTAGCAGCTTCTCACGTAGAGAGTTTCTGCGAAATCTGGCAATTGGCGCGGCGATGGTCACGCTGACCAACTGTGGGCCAAGGCCCGAGGACGCTGCGGTTGTCTCAGATGAGCCCGCCGATGTGGATGTTTCAAGCCTAGAGAAAACGGACCTAAAGATTGGTTTTATTCCGATTACCTGCGCTACGCCGATTATTATGTCTGAGCCGCTGGGCTTTTATCAGAAGTACGGCTTCAATGCGGAAGTTGTAAAAATGCCTAGCTGGGGCGCGGTACGAGACTCTGCGATCGCTGGCGAACTGGATGCGTACCACATGCTCGCGCCCATGCCCATCGCCATGACCCTAGGCCTAGGGTCTGCTTCTTTTGGCGTAAAGCTTGCCAGTATTGAAAATATCAACGGTCAGGCCATTACCGTTGCCAACAAATACAAAGGACAGATCAGCGGCCCAGCAGACTTCAAAGGCTTTACCATCGGGGTGCCGTTTCCGTACTCTATGCACAATTTGCTCCTGCGATACTATCTAGCGACAGGCGGCATTGACCCCGATGTCGATGTCAAGATTCGACCTGTCCCTCCGCCAGATAGTATTGCTCAGCTGGTAGCAGGCGATATTGACGCTTACCTCATGCCTGACCCGTTCAATCAGCGGGCGGTGTTCGAAGATGCGGGCTTTATTTTCAAGCTCACAAAAGATCTCTGGCCTGGACATCCCTGCTGTGCTTTTGCTGCCAGCGACCAGTGGATAGAGGCCAACCCGAATACGTTTAGGGCCCTCAACAAATCGATTATTGAAGCGGCGGGCTATGCCAGTGACCCAGCAAATCGACCTGAGATTGCCAAGGCGATTTCTGAGCGAGCTTTTCTCAATCAGCCGGTAGAGGTGGTTGAGGCGGTGCTAACTGGCAACTTTGAAGATGGTCAGGGCAACACCCTAGACGTGCCGGATCGCATCGACTTTGACCCCTACCCTTGGCAGAGCTTTGCCAACTGGATCTCATCTCAGCTGGTGCGATGGGATTTACAGGGGGATGGTAAAGCCGCTGAGGCAATTACCGATGAGAGCTATGACGAAGTGGGTAAGGAGATTTTTCTGACTGACTTGGCTAGGGAGCTGGCTGAGGAGGTAGGCCTAAATCCACCGTCTGATATCTATCGCAGCGAGACGTTGGAATTTGATTCGTTTGATCCTGCATCGCCGGGAGACTACATCAAGCAGCAGATTGATAAGTATGGCGTTTAAGGTGGCGTCTAGCCACTGGCAGACGAGAGAGAAGGGGTAAATATCGAGGGTAAATATCTATGACCGTAAGTGACCCAACCGCTGCCCAGCTGAAAACAACTGATGAACCGCCGATTTGGCAGAGTGAAAACGTGAAGGCAGTGGGCTTGTTCATTGTCTCTCTGATTCTGTTTTTACTTTTTTGGGAGGTGGGGGCGAATCTGAAGCTGTTTGCGAAGGGGATGCCGACGGCTTCTAAAACGCTACAGGAGCTGTGGTGGTGGACAACTCATCCGTTCTTTGACAATGGGCCAAACGATTTGGGAATCGGGTGGAATCTGTTGATCAGTTTGCGCCGAGTAGCGATTGGCTACACGCTGGCATCTCTGATTGCGGTTCCGCTGGGAATTTTGATTGGGATATCACCAATTGCATACAAAGCGTTTAATCCGTATGTGCAGCTGCTGAAGCCAGTTTCTCCCCTAGCTTGGCTTCCTTTGGGGCTGTATATCTTTCGAGATTCTGAAAAGACGGGCGTGTTTATTATTTTGATTTCTAGCATTTGGCCGACGCTGATTAATACGGCGTTTGGGGTGGCAAATGTAGACCCGCAGTATTTAGATGTGTCTAAGACTTTGGGCGCTTCCCGGCTGCGGACTATTTTTAAGGTGATTATTCCGGCGGCGCTGCCGAATATTGTTTCTGGCTTGAGAATTAGTATGGGGATCTCTTGGCTCGTGATTGTGGCGGCTGAGATGCTTTTGGGCACTGGGCTTGGCTATTTTATTTGGAATGAGTGGAATAACCTATACATTCCGAATATTTTGGTGGCTATTTTTATCATTGGGCTGGTGGGGCTGATTTTGGACAATATTTTCGGGGCGTTGGAAAAGTTTGTTGCGTTTGGGCGTAAAGCGTGAGCCTTACTTCGGTAAATTCTTCAGTGAATGGTGCTGTGGCTTCTGAATCTTTTGAGGCGGAATCTTCTTTGTTAGAGCATTCGTCTGCGCAGCTGTCTGTTCGTGGGGTGACTAAGGTTTTCCCTGGAAAGCAAGATTTTTTTAGTCGGCTGGCCCGGAAGACGACGCGCGACTTTGTTGCGGTGGAAGATATTAGCCTCGATATTGAGCCGAATACCTTTGTCTCGATTATTGGGCCTTCGGGCTGCGGAAAGTCTACGCTGCTGAATATGATTGCGGGGCTTTCTTCGGTGACGCACGGAGAGATTTTGCTAAATGGTAATCCTATCCAGGGGCCGGGGGCAGATCGGGGCATGGTGTTTCAAAACTATGCACTGATGCCTTGGATGACGGTGGAGGAGAATATTCGCTTCGCGGTGGAGACGGTGTATCCGCAGCGATCGCCGAAGCAAACCACTCGCACTATCAAGGAGCAAATTCAGCTGGTGGGCCTAGCCGGTGCTGAGAAGAAGCATCCCCACGAGCTATCGGGCGGAATGCGCCAGCGGGTCGGCATTGCCCGAGCGCTGGCGATTGATCCACAAATTTTGCTGATGGATGAGCCGTTTGGCGCTTTGGACGCGCTGACTCGGGGCTTTTTGCAGAGTGAGGTGGAACGCATCTGGGAGCAACAGCGCAAAACGGTGATCATGATTACCCACAGTATCGAGGAAGCGCTGCTGCTGTCGGATCGGATTGTGATGATGACGCGGGGACCGGCTGCCCGAGTAGATGAGATTTTGGAGGTGCCGTTTGAGCGGCCACGAAATCGAGAAACAATTGATCAGCATCCGGCCTACCACGAGTTGAAGGCTGAGATGGAGAGTCATTTGTTCAGAGAGACGCAGGCTGTAGAGGCGTCTCGGATTGCTTGATTTTTACTGTTTTCTGATTTGTTTTCTCGTTTGAGGATTTGTTGAATGGCTATCTCAGAGGTAACGTCTAAGCTGCTCGCGGCAAAGAAGGCGAAGGGGTTAAGCTTTGCTGACCTAGAAGCGAAGCTGGGCTATGACGAGGTGTGGATTGCTTCTGTCTTTTACCGTCAGGCCAGTGCTTCTGAGGAGGAGGCTGGCAAAATGGCGGAGGCGATTGGTCTGGGTCCGGAGTATGCTGAGGCCCTAATGGAGTGCCCAGTGAAGGGCGGGCTCGATCCGCTAGTGCCAACTGACCCGCTGATCTATCGCTTTTATGAAATTATGCAGGTGTATGGCATGCCGGTGAAGGCGGTGGTGCATGAGAAATTTGGCGATGGCATTATGAGTGCGATTGATTTTTCGATTGATGTGGAGCGGGAGGAAGATCCGAAGGGCGATCGCGTGAAGGTGATTATGTGTGGCAAGTTCCTACCTTACAAGAAGTGGTAGCAGATTGTTTGTTGCAATGTGTAATCCGTTCTGTTGCTTGACGTTCTGCTCTAGTTACCTACCGATTGTTTGTTTCTGTTGATTTCGTCTCTGTCGATTTTCTCTGGAAGGTTTTATGCGCACTCTCAACCTGTCAGCTTTGTTTCGTTCGGATTTTCGTTACTTTTTTCAATCCTGGCTAGGTCGGGCTGTCATGGGTCTGTTTGTGATTTGTGGTTTGCTGTCTCTGGCAAGACCTGCGCTGGCTCACCACCCGCTGGGGGGTCGATTGCCTACTACTGCGGTTGAGGGCTTTTTGTCTGGGGTTGGCCATCCGGTGATTGGGCTGGATCATCTGGCGTTTGTGATTGCAGCTGGGCTGCTGGCTGCCACTCGGCCAAAGGGTCTGTGGATTCCGGTGACCTTTGTGGTAGCTTCGCTTTTGGGCACGGGACTACATCTGCAGCTAATAGATTTACCTGCTCCAGAAGCGGTCATATCGGCTTCTGTGCTGGCGTTTGGCTGTGTGTTGGCAGTTGGCAAGCGGTTGAGCTTGGGTAGTGTGTTGGGGCTGGGTGCGATCGCAGGTCTTTTTCATGGCTATGCCTACGGTGAGGCTGTCTTTGGCGCTGAGTCGACGCCGCTTGTGGCCTATCTGGTTGGATTTGCAACGGTTCAAATGGCGATCGCTTTGATCGCGTTTATCGTTGGCCGAAAGATGGAAAGGACGGTAGCTGGTTTACCTTCACTAAACCTAAGGTTTGCAGGATTTACGCTAGCGGGTATCGGCGCTGCTTTTCTGTCTGGTGTTTTTCTCGGTTGAGTTGGTTTTTCAGAGTAACTTTCTGTACAGCTTTTTGACAGAGTGGGCTACTGGCTTGACGTTTTTCCAATGCTCTTTAAACTGCCTTACATGGTTGCTTATGCTGCCGTTGATGCCCGGGCATTGCCTGGGTTTTTTCTTTGTTTTTCTCTTTTTTTGGCAGAGAAGTTTCTGTTCCTAAAGAGAGATTTGTTGGGTTGCTTGTGGTTTGTAGATAGACCGTTAGCTAGAGCGAGATGGTTTAGCAAATTGTTTACTTTGAGGGTGAAGTAAATAGTTCTGAAAACGCTCACTCTATGGATTTGATCAAAAACCTGACGACTTTTAGCCTGGCAACTGTAGTGTCTGTCTCGCTTTCAAGCTTTATGGCAACAGCGGCTAAGGCTGAGCCCCCGGCGAATTTGTCTGCGACGGGCGCTACCGAAGAACCCTACCTACCAGAGACGGCCTACGATGAGTATATGCGATTGGGTTTCGATGCTCAGCAGTCAGGTGATTATGTGAGCGCGGCAAACTATTTTCGGTATGCGCTGTTTGCTATTCCGCAGGACCGAGAAGCGACGACGGCTTACTGGAATGCCCGCGCCCAGCTGCAAAATGGCGATTTACCGGCGCGGACTCAGGCCTACAATGACGCGATGGAGGCCGGGTACGATGCGACTGAAGATGGCGACTACGCCCAGGCGCTAGGCTACTTTCAGTCGGCGCTGTCACTCCGACCGGCTGATTACTACGCCGCTCAGGCTATTCGAAATGTGCAGACATACATCAACCGAGGCGTCGGGGCAGATTCGCCGAGTGATGTAGATTTGACCTATACGGTGTATTTAAACGAACCGCTCTATGATCGCTACATGCGACTGGGCTACGCGGCGGCGCAGCGAGAAGATTTTCTGTCGGCGAGGGAGTACTTTCGGAGTGCGCTGTACGACAGGCCGAATGATCGTCAGGCGACGGTGGCTTATTGGAATGCGGTAGATGCGCTGAAGGATGGTGAGTTTGGTCTGAATGAGACGGCAGAGAGTGACTATGATCGCTTTATGGGTCGGGGATACGACGCGACTGAGCGAGGAGACTATGCCCGGGCAATTAGATTCTTTGAGCAGGCTTTGACGGAGCGGCCAGCGGATGGCTATGCGATTCAGGCGCTTCGAAATGTGCGGACCTATCTGGATGCGGAGAGCTAATTGGCCATGGTATGGGCGTAGACGGCTTCTAAGATACGGGACGATGCCAACGGCTCAGTGCGTACCCTGGTAAGAAGGTGACCGCTTATTGGCAATTGGTTACTATGTGATCTATCGCGCGTAAGGGTAGAAAGATGAAGACGTATACGCTCAATGACGGCAATGTGATCCCGGCGTTTGGACTGGGGACGTGGAAGTCGCCGAAGGATGCGGTGTATGAGGCGGTGAAGGAAGCCTTGCGGGTGGGATACCGGCATATTGATGCTGCTTGGATTTATCAGAATGAGGCTGAGGTTGGCCATGGGATCGGGGAATCGGTTGAAGCGGGAACGGTGAAAAGAGACGATCTTTTTGTGACCTCTAAGCTGTGGAACAGTTTTCATGCGCCGGAAGATGTTGAAAAGGGCTGCAAGGAGACTTTGACGGCGCTAGGGTTGGACTATGTGGACTTGTATTTGATGCACTGGCCAATTGCGTTTAAGCCGGGCACGCTAGGGCCGAAGGCAGAAGACTTTGTGCCGCTTTCTGAGCTGCCGCTGCATGAAACGTTTGAGGCGATGCTGGCGCTAAAGCAGAAGGGTTTGGCTCGGAGCGTGGGGGTGTCGAATTTTAGTATTTCTAAGCTAGAGACGCTGATTGAGCGGACGGGGGTTGTGCCTGCGATGAATCAGGTGGAGCTGCACCCTTACAACCGGCAGGATGAGCTGGTGAGGTACTGCCAGGAGAAAGGTATTTTGCTGACGGCGTATTCGCCGCTTGGGTCGAGCGATCGCCCTGAGAGTATGAAGGCCAAAGACGAGCCGCCGCTGCTAGAAAACAAAACTGTATTGAAGACGGCTCAGCAGGTAGGAATTACGCCTGGGCAGCTGCTAATTGCCTGGGCACTTGATCGAGGTACGGTGGTAATTCCTAAATCTACGAATGCGAGTAGAATCGCTGAGAATTTTGCAGCGGCAAGCTTCGAACTTTCTGAGCAAGCAAGGGCAGCTCTAGATGATATCGAGATTCAGTACCGGTATGTCGGGCCGACATCTTGGTTCATTCCGGGCGTGACTTACGATGGAGGAGATTTCTGGGCTTAACCGGGTTTTGGTCGTTTCTATCTGGGTAAATATGGGGTTTTTGCGTATTCTTAAGCTTTTATTACTTGATGGTTTCGACTAGCCTCTTTGGTGTAAAAAGGTACAGACGTCTGCGCCTTGGAACGTTTTGTTAAATGGGAACCGATAGCCTTCTACGTGAGACCATTCTTTACTACGGTGAATTTCCAGTCTACAAAACAACGTTTACCTACGATGAAGACGGGAATCTCATTCTCAGCTCATTTGACGATGACGCCGATGGCGACATAGATGAAACGACAGAGTATGCCTATGACGACAGGGGCAACCTCATTGGAGAAGTGAGTCAATTTCCTCAAATCGGTGGATTTACGAGTGAATACACCTACGATGAGAACGACAACATCCTTCAAAAAGAAACTGTCTTTTTCGATGAAATCACAAGGTCCGAATCTACGGTTGAAGAATACTACACCTATGATGAAAACGGAACGCTTAGGACGTACAGTGTTGACTCGGATGGAGACGGTGTCTTTGAGGTTACTGCTACCTACGATGAGAAGGGTAATGAAATCTCTCGAACGGAGAATTATGATGTAGACGATGTTATTACAATTATCTCTTCTGAGTATGATGAAAAC